>JAFZIW010000001.1 GCA_017554125.1 Clostridia bacterium
CTTCCCGCTTCCGTAATGACCGCAAACTATTGTTATTCGCTTATAATCCATAACACTCACTTACAACTCGTTACGTTTGATTTTACCGCTTATGGTCTTGGGAAGTTCGTCACGGAAAACAACGATTCTCGGATACTTATACGGCGCGGTTTTGGATTTAACGTAGTCCTGAATCTCTTTTTTGAGTTCCTCTGTGCCTTCTTTACCATTGACAAGGACTATGCTCGCCTTGACGACCTGACCGCGTATCGGGTCAGGAGCGGCGGAAACTCCGCATTCAAGCACGTACGGCAGTTCCATTATAACGCTTTCGATTTCAAACGGTCCTATGCGGTAACCCGAAGATTTGATAACGTCGTCAACACGACCTACGTACCAGTAGAATCCGTCCTCGTCGCGCCAGGCGGTATCACCGGTATGGTAAAGTCCGTCTTTCCACGTTTCGTTGGTCTTTTCTTCATCACCGTAATAGCATACCGCAAGACCGCAAGGTAAACCTTTTTTAATATTGATTACTATTTCTCCGGTTTCACCCGTGGGAACGCTTTTGCCGTTGGCGTCGACGATATCCACGTCATATATCGGCGCGGGTTTGCCCATAGAGCCTATTTTATGCGGTGCGCCGCGCAGATTACCTATTATCATTGTACTTTCGGTCTGACCGAACCCTTCGAGAATACTAAGTCCGGTAGCTTTCTTGAACTGACGGTAAACCTCGGGATTAAGCGCCTCGCCCGCCGTAGTCATATGCTTAACAGAGGATAAATCATATTTTGAAATATCCTGTTTGACCATCATTCGAAGCATGGTCGGCGGCGCACAGAATGTGGTAATATTATACTTTTTGAACATCGGCAGAATATCCGCCGCGTCAAAACGGTCAAAATCGTAAACAAAGGTTGCCGCCTCGCAAAGCCACTGACCGTAAAGTTTGCCCCACATTGCCTTCGCCCAGCCGGTGTCGGAAATGGTGAAATGCAGACCATCGGGGTCAACGTTGTGCCAATACTTCGCGGTATGAAAATGACCGAGCGGATATTTATGGTTATGGGTTGCGATTTTCGGATAACCGCTGGTACCCGATGTAAAATACATAAGCATCAAATCGTCGCCGCAGGGCGAATCCTCGGTGCGCTCGAAATGCGAGCGGTACACCTCATATTCCGCGTTAAAATCGCGCCAGCCCTCGCGGGTGCCGTTTACTATAAATTTATGTTTAAGCGTCGGGCATTTTGCCGCGGCAATGTCGACCTGATGCGCGGTATCGCCGTCAGCCGTACATACTATCGCGCTGACGCCCGCTGCGTTAAAGCGATATTCAAAATCATGCTCCTGAAGCTGATTTGTAGCCGGTATGGCTATCGCGCCGAGCTTATTAAGCGCCAACATACAGAACCAGAACTGATAATGGCGTTTAAGCACAAGCATTACCCTGTCGCCTTTCTTAATACCGAGCGACTTAAAATAATTTGCGCAACGCGCCGAAGATTTTTTCATATCTCCGAAGGTAAACCGGTGCTCTTTCTTATCTTTACCTACGTAAAGCATCGCAAGTTTATCAGGTTCTTTCTCCGCTAAACCGTCAACTATATCAAAAGAAAAATTGAATTTATCCTCATTTTTGAATTTAATTGAAATCGGGGTGCCGTTTTCATTCTTTTCAACGTCAATAAACTTATGATAAAGACGCTTTTTGGTATCAAATTTAACCGGCGCCGCGGCGGTAAGTTCGCCCATACCCGCAAGTTCGGGTATCGGGTCGCCGGTAGGATTAAGTACAATAGCGTAAAACAGGCAATCTTCGCCGCCTACCGCTATCATTCCGTGGGGTGTTGAACTGTCATAATAAATGGTATCTCCGGCGCTTAAAACCTCGGTATGATTACCGACCTGTACCTTTAACTGACCGGAAATAACGATATCGCATTCCTGGCCTTTATGGGTAGTAAGCTCAATTTCACGGTTTTGCGCTTCTTCGCTGAATACGCTTTTTACATAAAGCGGTTCGGCGATTCTTTTCCTGAAAGCGGGTGCGAGGTTATAGTAGGTCATTCCGTGCGCGTTATCTATCCGCTGACCTGCTCCGCGGCGGGTCAAGGTATAGGAACGGAGTGTCGGACTGTGACCTTCAATGATATCCGTAACGTCTACACCGAAAGCATTTGCACAACGGTAAATAAAGGCAAAATTCAAGTCGGTTTTGCCGTTTTCCGCATCAATATATTCTTTTTCGGTGACGTCGGTCTTTTCAGCCATTTGCGCCGTAGTCATTCCGACAATTTCGCGCAACTCCTTAATTCTCGCCGCCATTTCGTGAATCTTGTAATCAAGACCGGTCATTTTTTCCATATACATCCTCCCCTGAGGCTTAAAAAAACTCGCCCCAAAGCTAAAATACTTTGAGACGAGTAAATTTACTACCCGCGGTACCACTCAAATTGCGGCAAAACAGCCGCCACCTCTCGAAGTCTGACAACTTCTATGCCTTTACGCAGCAATCACGGGAAGGTTCTACTTATCGTTACCGACTTTCTTCCTTCCGGCTGGGAAGTTACAACGCAAGGGTCCGCCACGGACTTGCACCGACCGTCCGCTCTCTTGAAGCGTAAACCTAACGCCCTCTTCGTCATCGCCTTTGACAGAAAGCATTTTAGCACACAAATATTTATTTGTCAAGAGAAAATCACAGTTTGTTACGCTGTATTTTACCGCTTATGGTCTTGGGAAGTTCGTCACGGAATACAACGATTCTCGGATACTTATACGGCGCGGTTTTGGATTTGACGTAGTCCTGAATCTCTTTTTTGAGTTCCTCTGTGCCTTCTTTACCTTTTACAAGGACTATGCTCGCCTTGACGACCTGACCGCGTATCGGGTCGGGCGCGGCGAAAACTCCGCATTCAAGCACGTACGGCAGTTCCATTATAACGCTTTCGATTTCAAACGGTCCTATACGGTAACCTGAAGACTTGATAACGTCGTCAACACGACCTACGTACCAGTAGAATCCGTCCTCGTCGCGCCAGGCGGTATCGCCGGTATGATAATAACCGTCGTGCCAGACGCTCTTGGTATTTTCTTCGTCTTCATAATATCCGCTAAACAGACCGCAAGGTACCGATTCAGAAGTTTTAACAACAATTTCACCCGTTTCGCCGACCGGAACGCTGTTACCGTCGGCATCGAGTAAATCAACGTCATAAAGCGGCGTTGGTTTACCCATTGAGCCAAGTTTGTGTGAGTTACCCATAAGGTTTGCAATAACTAGTGTAAGCTCGGTCTGACCGAAGCCCTCCATGATTTTAAGCCCGGTCGACTTTTTGAACTGGCGGTAAACCTCGGGATTAAGCGCCTCGCCCGCGGTAGTCATGTGTTTAATCGAAGACAAATCATATTGGGAAATATCTTCTTTAATCATCATACGAAGCATTGTCGGCGGCGCACAGAAAGTAGTGATATTATACTTTTTGAACATAGGAAGTATGTCACCGGCGGAGAATCTGTCAAAATCATAAGTAAATACCGCGCCCTCGCATAACCATTGACCGTAAAGCTTGCCCCAAAGCGCTTTGCCCCAGCCGGTTTCCGAAATCGTAAAGTGAAGACCGTCAGGGTCTACGCCGTGCCAGTATTTGGCGGTAATATAGTGACCGAGCGCGTATTTGTAGTTGTGTACCGCGATTTTCGGATATCCCGTTGTACCGGAAGTAAAGAACATAAGCATTTTATCCGAGCCGCAAGGGGTGTTCTCATCGCGGTAAAAATGCGCGCTGAAAAGCGAAAACTCTTCATCAAAATTATGCCAGCCATCGCGGGAGCCGCCGACAAGAATTTTAAGCTTTACCGACGGGCAATGCTCAGCCGCCGCGTCAGCGTGAGCGGCAACCTCACCGTCAGCGGTGCAGACTATTGCCGAAACACCCGCCGCGTTAAAGCGGTAATCAAAATCGTGTTCCTGTAAGAGATTTGTAGCCGGTATCGCTATCGCGCCGAGTTTATGAAGCGCCAAAATGCTGAACCAGAATTGATAATGGCGTTTAAGTACTAGCATTACCCTGTCGCCTTTTTTAATACCAAGCGATTTGAAATAATTGGCGGTCTGCGCCGAATAGCGTTTCATATCTCTGAACGTAAACCTGCGTTCAACCTTGTTTTTATCTACGTGAATCATTGCGAGCTTTTCAGGTTTCTTACGACCGAGCTCATCGACCACGTCAAAGGCAAAATTGAATTTTTCCTCGTCGTTAAAGGAAATTTTCTGTAATCTGCCCTTTTCATCCTCAACTGTGTTTATAAACTTTGAAGACACATAATCGCCGGTCTGTTTTTTATGCGGAAAGATATACGGCTCGGTGATTTTTTCTTCCTCGTTATCTTCGCCCGGCATAACTATCGCGGCAAACAGACAGTCCCTGCCCTCCACGGCTATCATGCCGTGAGGCGTCGAACTGTTGTAATAAATACTGTCGCCCTCACCAAGCAATTCGATATGGTCGCCTATCTGAACTTTAAGCTTGCCGCTCAAAACCAGGTCGAACTCCTGACCGGAATGCTTTGTAAGGTGAATCGGCTTATCCTGAAGAGCCGCGTCATAAGAATAGCGCACCCAGTACGGTTCGGCTATTTTTTTATCAAAAAACGGCGCCAGATTCTGAATCTCAATACCGCTCTCTTTGGCGGTCTGTTGACCCATGCCCTTGCGCGTCACGGTATATGACGACAGATGGGCGCTTTCGCCTTCAAGCAAATCGGTGATGCCGATGCCGAACACCTGCGAGCATTTATGAATGAACGTGAACGGAAAATCAAGCTCACCAGCTTCGTATTTAACGTATTCCTCGATGCTAACCTCGGTTTTAACA
>JAFZIW010000061.1 GCA_017554125.1 Clostridia bacterium
TACGCCTGCGCCGATTGCATCGTTTTCCAACATATCACCTCCAAATTAGTGTGGTAACATCTATTATAATACAAAAGTTCGATTTTGCAAGTGTTTTTTAGCGCGCAAATCAAGATTTTTCCGTCTGATCAGCCGTCGTAATCTTCGATTACTTTAATCGCTTCCTCTTCATCCTTTACTTTGATACCGTCGGCAAATCTTTTCCGGTCAGAATGTGGAAGGGAAGTCAGGACAATTTCGTCGAAAACCGTTGTGATTTTACCGTCTTTATAAAGCGCTACCGTGCCATTGTATTCTTTCAGAACATACGACGGGTCCGCCGCCGTTTCCGGCGTTCTGTAAGCAATAAGCAGTAGCATTGAAGTTATAATCAGCGTAAAAACGATTATCGACAGCGCAGTATTCTTATAAGAAAATCGCATATAATCACCCGGGAATATTTTTGCCGAATTATCGGGAAAATATGCAAATATTTGGTTAAAAAATTGTAACTATAAATATTTGTATCTATGTTGTATAATACTGACAAAGTAAGCGAGGTGTTTGACTGTGTCGGAAAAAGGCGAAGATATTTTCAGCTTCAGTAACGATGATTCTGATGTGAACGATTCTTTGGACCTCAACAGTTTTTCGAGTAACGCAACCGATAACGAGCGTAAAAAACGCAGACGTAAAAAAACCGGTAAACAGCGCATACTTAAAATAATACTTTCGTTGTTTCTTGTTGGCGTTATTACGGTCAGTTTGGTTATCGGCGCATTCTTATTATATGCTTTCACGATGGTTGACGGCACTATGGACGTTGACCTTGATAACCTTGCGCTTAATTTTACCACAACGATATATACGCAAGGCGAAAACGGCGAATGGGTTGAATATCAGCGGCTGCACGGTACGTACAACCGTATTTGGGTCCCGTATGACCGCAAAGACGCTTTAAGCGGCGAAGAATCTTATGACGGCATCCCTGAAAATCTTGTGAACGCATTCGTTGCCATTGAGGATAAGCGATTCCGTGAACATGACGGCGTCGACTGGAAGCGTACGGCGTCCGCGTTTCTTAACCTGTTAAAAGGTTCAAAAAGTTACGGCGGTTCGACAATAACCCAACAGCTTGTAAAGAATCTCACAAGCGACGACAGCAAGGAAGTCAGCCGAAAAGTCCGTGAAATAATGCGTGCGAGGTATCTTGAAGGCCATTACGCAAAGGATACGATAATAGAATGCTACCTTAATACTATTGCGTTAGGTCACGGCGTATACGGCGTAGAGGTCGCTTCAAACTACTACTTTAATAAGAGCGTGAATGACCTGACGCTTGCGGAATGCGCCACTTTGGCGGCAATTACCAAAAGTCCCTCTTATTACGCGCCCGATAAAGACCCCGAAAGCAAGAATTCGCAGGAGAATAAAAAACGCAGACTGACTGTACTTAACGAAATGCTTTCGCAAAAATATATAAGCGAAAAGGAATATGAGCAGGCAAAAGCTGAAGAGGTCAAAATTATCGCTTCAAAAGACGCGATGAAAGAAAGCGAAATCAATAACTATTTTGTTGAAGCGCTTATAGTTCAGGTGACAAAAGACCTTGCAGACAAATACGGTTATACTGAAAAACAGGCTTCGGAGATGTTTTATAAGGGCGGTTATAAGATTTATTCAACCGTTGACCCCAAGGTGCAAACCACCGTTGACGAGGTTTTTTCTGATTCTGAAAAATACGGGCTTAAAGGTGCGGACGGTACACAGCTTCAAGGCGCCATTACCGTAATGGACTATGAAGGTCACGTTAAAGGTCTTGCCGGCGGGATAGGTCAAAAAGCTGTAAATCTCGGTATTTCCGGTTTTAACCGCGCAACTGACGCGGTGCGCCAACCCGGCTCCACCATGAAACCGATTTCAACTTATGCGCTTGCCATTGAACGCGGTTTAATCAATTATTCTACTGTCGTTGACGATAAAAAAGACGAATACAAAGTGGGCGGTAAGATTTGGTCGCCGGTTAACTGGTACAGGTCATATAAAGGGAAAACCACCGTTAAGTATGCCCTTGAAATATCAATGAATACAATACCTGTACAATTAGTTAATGAACTTACGCCGCAGGTTTGTTTTGATTTTCTTACCCAAAAACTCGGTATCACTACGCTTAATGAAGAGGATAAGAACCTGTCGCCGCTTGGAATGGGCGGTACAAACGGCGGTATTACGACGCTTGAATCCGCCGCGGCGTATTCGGTTTTCGGCAACGGCGGCAAGTATTATAAACCGTCGATGTATTATTACGTTACCGATCAGCATGATAACGTACTATTGAAGGTTGATTCCAAACCGAGCGTTGCTATCGGCGCCGATACTGCTACCATAATGAATCAGCTACTGCAAAATGTTGTTTACGGTTCTGAGGGTACCGGTAAAGCCGCCGCGGGCTATGTGCCCAATATGAAGATTTACGCGAAAACCGGTACTTCAAACGACGTTAACGACTTGTGGTTTGTCGGCGGGTCGCCTTATTATATGGCGTCTTGCTGGTGCGGCTATGATAAGTTGCAGAAAATCGGCAATTCAGGCATTGCCAAAACAATGTGGGGCGCCGTTATGTCGAAGATACACACGGGTCTTGCGCCGAAAGATTTTCCGGTAAGCGATTATGCGGTTAAAAGATATTTCTGCACCCAGTCCGGCGGTCTTGCGACCGAGGGCTGTGAGTCAAAGGCAATAGGATGGTATAAGAAGAATAACGTACCTAAGGTCTGTAAGCAACACGAGGGCGCCGTGCTTGACGCGCCCGACGCCGAGAAGAAAGAGTCAACCGAAACTCAGAACTGAAAGTAAACCCGCCGCCAAATTGACGGCGGGTAATTATTTTAAGTTTCGGTAATTAAACTCTTGACTATGAAATAAAACTATGCTATTATATCACTTGCGCGACGCGGGTGTAGTTCAATGGCTAGAATCCCAGCCTTCCAAGCTGGTCGTGTGGGTTCGATTCCCATCACCCGCTCCACAAAAAGTGCCTCTTTTGTCTACCAAAAGAGGCACTTTTTGAACGATGTGTTCCGCTGTCGCGTAACGTGATGTACCCTCCGGGCGTGATGTATCCTTCGGATGTGATGTTTGCCTTCGGCAAGTGAATAGGAACGCATCACATCACTTTTTAATCGGGCACTCGCCCGATTTTCTTTTTGTCTCTGTCCGTTATGTCATTAAATCATACAAGAAAATCATGTGATGTGTGATTAAACTCTTGATTTTTGCCGGAATAAATAATAAAATAATTATTATACTAGAAAATACGACGAGGAAGTTTAATATGAAGAATTACGGGGTTATTTTCGACCTTGACGGCACGCTTTGGGACGTTGCGGGCGTAACGCATAAGAGCGCAAACGAGGTGGCAAAAAAATACGGGCTTAATTATGTCACCGAAAAGGCGATACTTGACAGCTTCGGTTTGCCAAAAGAGGGCTCGGCTAAAAACTTTTTTCCCCATTTACCGCTTGACGTATCTGTACCGTACGTTGAGGAAATCATTTCCTTAAATATTGATAATCTTTTTAAGCTCGGCGGGCGGCTTTATCCGAATGTGATTCCCATGCTCGAAGAACTCAGCCGCGATTACGGTTTGTTTATCGTTACCAACTCGCCGCAAAGGCGATATGCCGAGTCTTTCATTTATTCTTCGAATACGGGTAAGTATTTCAGAGAATACTATTCCGCCGGCGAATTGGGACTTACAAAGGCGCAGGCGATAAAGAAAACAGTTAATGATTTTAAGCTTCAAAAAGCGGTTTACGTCGGCGATACGCAAACCGACTGCGATTCCGCGAAAGAAGCGGGCGTCGGGTTTATTTACGCGGATTACGGCTTTGGCAATCTTGACGCAGAAGCCGTCACAGTCAGCGGCTTGGATGAATTGCCCGCCGCGGTAAAACGCGTTTTTTCAGAAAAATAATCTGGAGTGTGAATTATGGGATTTTTATTTGATTTGCTTTTCGGTTTGGTATTTGAAGGCACGCTTTCGGCAAAAAAAGAAAAGGTGGGCCTCGGTTTAAGAATTCCGCTTATATTACTTATTGCGGTGGTGACCGGCGGCGTTATTACCGCGGTAGCCATATTCGGCTTTTACGTTCTCGGCATTAAAGAAGATTCATCACAGCATGCCGCGGGCATAGGTCTTCTTTTGCTCGACACGGTGTTCATTGTTTCCGGCATCAGTAAAGCGGTTAAGCACATTCGCAGGATGCTGGACGCAAAGAAGAGGAAAAAATTATGAGCGATATCGGTATGGATATTAACTGGTTTCCCGGTCACATGACCAAAGCAAAGCGAAAAATCGCCGAGCAGATAAGCCTTGTAGACGCGGTTGCCGAAATACTTGACGCGCGTATACCGGTAAGTAGCAGTAATCCGGATATTCCCGAGCTTATTGGCAATAAGCCGCATATTGTTTTGCTTAACAAAAGCGATATGGCCGACCCGAAAACTACGCACGAATGGATAGCGCATTATAAGAAAAAAGGCATAACCGCTATTGCCGTTGATTCAAGGAACGGTAACGGAACCGGCGAGTTCAAATCGGCGGTTATATCGGTCCTGTCGGACAGGCTTAAAAAATACGAAGAAAAGGGTATGGCGGGTAAAAAACTCCGCGTTATGGTAGTTGGCATACCGAACGTGGGTAAATCGTCTTTTATCAACCGCCTTGCCGGAAAATCAAAGGCGAAGGTTGAAAACCGACCCGGCGTTACGCGCGGTAATCAGTGGTACGCTGTAGACGACCGTCTGGAATTGCTCGATACACCAGGCGTGCTTTGGCCGAAATTTGATTCAAAAACGGTTGGCGAACACCTTGCAATAACCGGCGCCGTCACCGACAGGATTCTCGATACCGAACTCCTGGCAATGCGGTTTATTGAAATATTGAAAGCCGGTTATATGCCGCTCATTTCGGCGCGTTACGGTATCGCCGAACTGCCGGAAGACAGCTTTGACGCACTCTGCGCCATTGGCAAAAAAAGAGGCATGGTGATTCGCGGCGGCGAGGTTGATACGTTGCGCGCGGCAAATATGCTTCTTGAAGAGTTCAGAAACTGCAAACTCGGCAGAATTACGCTTGAAGGGATAGATTTCAGTGCCTGATTTTTCCTATGAAACCGAGGCGAGCCGTAAAGGCTTTAAATTCGTTTGCGGCGTCGATGAAGCCGGGCGCGGTCCGCTTGCGGGTCCGGTTTGCGCGGCGGCGGTGATACTGCCTACAAACGTCAGTATCGAAGGACTTAACGATTCAAAAAAATTGAGCGAAAAGAAGCGCGAGGCGCTTTACGACGTTATAACCGAAAAGGCAATAGCTTACAGTATTGCTTTCGGTACTTTGGATGAAATTGAAACTTACAATATACTTAACGCCACATTTATCGCCATGAACCGTGCAATTGATTCCCTGAAAATCAAAGCCGATTACGCGCTTGTCGACGGCAACCGTGTGCCCAAGGGTATTAAGATACCCTGCGAAACCGTCGTAAAAGGCGACGCTAAATCGGCAAGTATCGCCGCGGCATCAATACTCGCAAAGGTGACGCGTGACCGTTTACTTATTGAATATGACGAAAAGTATCCGCAGTATAATTTCAAAAAGCATAAAGGTTACGGAACAAAGGAACACTATGAAGCGATAGAGAAATTCGGCGTATGCGAGGTGCATCGCCTGTCGTTTTTGAAAAATGTCGTCAAATAGGGAAGAGGCGGCGCGTATCGGCCGCGAGGGAGAAAGGCTTGTAGCGGAATATTTAAGGAAAAACGGATATATAATTTTAAGGCGCAACTGGCGCGACAGCCGTTTCGGCGAGATTGATATTATTGCGGAAAGCCGTGAAAATATCGTGTTCGTTGAGGTAAAGACAAGAAGTGAAAACGCGATTGTTTCGGGCGCAGAGTCGATAGATGCGCACAAGGCGCGTCGAACCAAAACCGCGGCGGAATTCTTTATGCGGAAGTTGAATACCAACCTGCCGCCGCGCATTGACGTTGCTGATTTAATAGTTGAAAAAGACCGTGACGGAAAAGAAAAGTGGAAGTTAAAATACATAAAATCTGCCATGTAGGTGATTTTTTGCGGTATTTTGATTTACACTGTGATACGGCGAGAGTATGCTATAAAAAGAATTTATACCCGGATGATTTATCGCTTGCGGTATCAACGGCAAACGGCAATATTTTCGAGAGGTGGCGGCAATGCTACGCGGTTTTTATACCAGACGACTCGCCGGACCCCGAAGATGAATATGCCGGAATACTCGGCGGTTTTATTAAAAAAATTTCGGGAATACCGAGGATAGAGCCGATATTCACCCTCGAAAACGGCGTTCCGATAAAGAACGTTGAATTTGTCGAGCGGTTATCGTATGACGGAATCAAGGCGGTAACCCTTACTTGGAACGGCGAAAACTCTATTGCGGGCGGCGTTTATTCGGACGCTGGACTTAAACCTTTCGGTAAACAGGTAATCTATAAATTGAACGATAAAAATATTGCCTGCGACCTTTCACACCTGAACGAGAAGAGCTTTTTCGAGGCGGGAGATACCGCAAAAATCATATTTGCAAGTCATACCTGTTGCGACAGAACGCATCATCACCCGCGAAACCTTAGTGACCGCCAGTTAAAGTATATTGCCGCGCGCGGCGGGGTGATCGGCGTGTGTTTTTATCCCGAGTTTCTGGGAACAAAATACGCGTATACCGGCGTTTGGCGGCATATAAATCATCTGCTCAACCTCGGGCTTGAAAAATCGGTCTGCATCGGCTCGGATTTTGACGGCGCGCAGATGAGCGAACAACTTGACGGCATCGGAAGAATACCGGCATTATACGAGTATTTACTGTCGTCCGGAATACACGAAAGCACCCTTGATTTGATTTTTTATAAAAACGCCGAAAAATTCTTTGAAAACTTTTGACAAAACAGTCCTTTTGTAATATAATAGTTTTAATTTTGTTAAGGATGGTAAAACATGGACTTTATAAGTACAAGAAACAGTAGAATTCGGGTCAGCTCATCTTTCGCAATCACTCACGGAATTTCAGCGGAAGGCGGGTTGTTTATCCCTGTAAGTATACCGAAGCTGTCGGATGGCGATTTTACAAAGCTTCGTTCTATGTCTTATATCGAACGGGCGGCATTTGTCCTTAAAACATATCTGACTGATTTTTCCGATGAGGAAATCGAGAATTGCGTTAAAGGCGCTTATACGGACAGTTTCGACGGTGACAACCCGGCGCCGCTCGCCGCGCTCGGTACAGATACGCGTATCATAGAACTTTGGCACGGTCCGACTTGCGCTTTTAAGGACCTTGCGTTACAGCTTTTGCCGTACCTTATGACGACCGCTTCAAAACATGAGGCGGACGGTAAAAAAATAGTTATTCCCGTTGCAACTTCCGGCGATACCGGTAAAGCGGCGCTCGAAGGTTTTAAGGACGTTGAAAACACCGAAATCATTGTTTTTTATCCGAGTGAAGGCGTTAGCCCAGCGCAGAAGCTTCAAATGTCTACCCAGGCGGGTAAAAACGTTCACGTTTTCGGAATCGTAGGAAACTTTGACGATGCGCAGACCGGCGTTAAAAAGATTTTTACAGACCAAAGCGTTATCGAAAAACTTGCCGCCAACGGTTATGAGTTTTCTTCGGCAAACTCTATAAACTGGGGAAGACTTGTGCCGCAAATTGTTTATTATATTTCGGCTTACTGCGATATGTTAAATGAGGGCGTCGATTTATCAAACGGCTTTAATATAACCGTACCGACCGGTAATTTCGGCAATATTCTTGCGGCGTATTTTGCAAAGGCAATGGGCGTACCGGTCAATAAGCTTGTATGCGCTTCAAACAAAAACAAAATACTTACCGATTTCATAAATACCGGCGTATATAATAAGAACCGCGAGTTTTATACCACGATTTCGCCGTCAATGGATATATTGATTTCAAGCAACCTTGAACGTATGCTTTATATTCTTTCGGGCGATGACGAATACGTATGCGACCTTCAATTTGAACTGCTCAGTGAAGGACAGTTTGAGGTCGGCGACGAAATACGGCGCAAATTGAGCGAAACCTTTTACGGCGGATACTGCGACGATGAAAAAACACTTGAAACAATATCTTCGCTTTATAAAGATTTCGGCTATCTTTGCGATACTCATACCGCCGTGGCGGTCGCCGTTGCAAATGAATATAAAGAGGTTACCGGCGATAAAAGACCTATGGTCATCGCTTCAACAGCCTCGCCCTATAAGTTTACAAAGAGTGTGTTACGCGCGCTCGGCGCCGACGTGCCCGAGGATGAATTTGAGGCGATAGAAAAGCTGAACGCGTTGACCGGTGTTTCAGTTCCCGCGCCAATAGCCGCGCTTTCGGGCAAGAAGGTGCGTTTCGGCGAAATTATTGACAAAACCGAAATTAAGAGCGCTGTTTATTCTTCACTTAATATATAAAACTATCCGAGCCGTCCGGCTCGGATAATCTCTGTAAAAGGTACGTTAGCAGTTATCGTTACATTTGAAAGTATCGCAGCAGGTTTCGCTTGTGCTTTTGGCGGTGCTGTTGCCGACTTCGATTTTTCCCGCGCCGCATTTGTTGTTTTCGGTGTGATAGCGGCAGTTTTTAACGCTGCAGTTTATACAGAGTTCGGTCTTGCATTCGTTCATTTTTTTCATCCTTTCCGGCTTTTCGCCAGTTTTATTATGTGTTTTAATTTTGAAATTATGACTGGAGGTTATTCATGCGCCTGTTTGCAATTTCCGATTTGCATTTATCATTCGGCGTCGATAAACCGATGGACGTTTTCCCGGGTTGGGAAAACCACATAACGCGGCTCAAAAACAATTGGGGAAAAACTGTTGGCGCGGATGATACCGTCGTTATAGCGGGCGACGTTTCCTGGGGGATCTCGCTTTGCGAATCACTGGATGATTTTCGTTTTCTTGATTCACTTAGCGGCAAAAAAATAATTATTAAAGGCAATCACGATTACTGGTGGTCTACCGCTGCAAAAATAAATAACTTTTTTGAGACAAACGGATTTAATACGTTAAGCATCCTTCATAATAATTGCTATACCGACGGCGAGCTTGCGCTATGCGGAACGCGCGGCTGGGTCTATGACGGTAGCGGTGAGAGTGACTTAAAGGTTATAAACCGCGAGTGCGGTCGCCTTGAACGTTCACTGTCTCTTGCGTCGGATGCGGGCGCAAGTCCAATTGTTTTTCTTCACTATCCGCCGATATACGGCGATTACGTCTGCGAAGAGATTGTTTCGGTGCTTAAAAAGTACGGTATTAAAACCGTTTATTACGGTCATATTCACGGCGTTGGAGCGCATAAAGCGCCGACGGAATTTGACGGAATAAGCTTCAAAATACTGTCCGCCGACTCTGTCGGATTCGCTCCGGTTCTAATCGGAAATTGCGGAATATTCAAGTAATTTTCCAAAAAACGAAAAAAATATGGAAATTTTCAGAATATTATGATATAATACGTTTAATTTGTTCGGAGGTTAAAAAAATGAGTCTTAAAGAAACAAAAAAACTTGAAACAAACCGTTATCAGCTTGAAATACTTATTGACGGCGAACGTTTCAGAAACGCAATCAAAGAAGCTTACAAAAAGAACGGTAAAAAAATTAACGTACCGGGTTTCCGTAAGGGCAAGGCACCTTTACATATAGTTGAAACTTATTACGGCGCGGAAGTGTTCTTTGAGGATGCTTTGAATCTGCTTTACAACGATGTTGTAGAGGAGGCAATTACCGAGTCGGGTCTTAAAGTTATCGATGATAAAATGGACTTTGACCTGGTTTCGATTTCAAAGGAAGACGGTGTTGATTTCAAGGTAAGTCTTACAACGTATCCCGAAATCACACTCAAAAAATACAAGGGACTTAAAGCGGAAAAACAGGCGGTCAAGGTTGAGGCAAGCGAAATCAACGCCGAGCTCAAATCGCTTGCGGAGCGCAACGCCCGCATGATTTCGGTTGAAGACAGAGCGGCGAAGAAAGGCGATACCGCTGTTATTGATTTTGAGGGATTTGTCGACGGCAAGGCTTTTGACGGCGGCAAGGCGGAAGGTCATTCGCTCGAACTCGGTTCGGGTCAGTTTATCCCCGGCTTTGAGGACCAGATAATCGGTCATAAAATAGACGATGAATTCAACGTTAACGTTGAATTTCCGAAGGACTACGGCGAGAAAACTCTTGCCGGAAAACCCGCGGTGTTTAAGGTTAAGCTTCATGAAATTAAGATTCGTGAGCTTCCCGAGATAGACGATGAGTTTGCAAAGGACGTCAGCGAGTTTGATACACTTAAAGATTTTAAGGCAGACCTTAAGAAGAAAGCGACCGAGCGCAAACAGAAGGCGGCGGAAGAAGCTCTTGAAAACGACCTTGTTAATCAGATAGTCGACGGCATTGAGGGCGAAATACCCGAGGCAATGTTTGAAAAACGCTTGAATCAGTCTGTTGAGGAATTTGCTTACCGTTTGCAGTCGCAGGGTATGGATTTTGACACATATCTTAAATATACCGGCGGCAGTATCGATGATTTCAAAAAGAATTTCCGTCCGCAGGCGGAAATGCAGGTGAAATACCGCCTTGCTCTTGAAAAAATAGTTGAACTTGAAAATATCAAGCCGGATGACGATGCTATTGAAGCAGAGTATAAAAAGCTTGCCGAAGGCTACGGCGTTGACGTGGATAAGGTTAAAGCGGCGATTCCGCAGGCTGAAATCGAAAAGGACGTTGCGGTCGCCAAGGCGATAGATTTTGTCAAGGCTAACGCCGTGATCACAGAAGCGGCGGATAAAAAGGCGGATGAATCCGATGCAAAACCCGCCGCGAAAAAAGCCCAGGCAAAGAAACCGGCTGCCGGCAAGTCTGAAACGGCGAAGAAGCCCGCGGCAAAGAAACCGACTGCTAAAAAGAGCACAAAGACCGAAAAATAATCGATTATAATCCGAGTTTTTTGCTCATAATGTATTTGAATCGGAGGAAAAGTTTATGGATATGAGTTTAGTACCCTATGTAATTGAGCAAACAAGCCGCGGCGAGCGTTCTTACGATATATTTTCGCGACTGCTCAATGACCGTATTATTATGCTTAACGACCAGGTTGATAACGCGTCTGCAAGCGTTGTAATAGCGCAGATGCTTTATCTCGAAGGTCAGGACCCCGATAAGGATATAAGCTTTTACATTAACAGTCCCGGTGGCTCTGTTTCCGCGGGAATGGCAATTTTTGATACAATGCAGTATATCAAATGCGACGTCAGCACGATTTGTATCGGTATGGCGGCAAGCATGGGCGCCTTTCTGCTGGCGGCAGGCGCAAAGGGCAAGCGTTTTGCGCTTCCCAACAGTGAAATCATGATTCATCAGCCGCTTGGCTCCGCCGAGGGGCAGGCGTCCGATATTCTTATCCATGCGAATCATATTAAGCATATTCGCAGCACTATCAATAAGATTCTGGCGGAAGAGACCGGAAAACCGCTTGAAGTTATCGAGCGCGATACCGAGCGTGATAATTTTATGACTGCCGAAGAAGCCGCACAGTACGGTCTTATTGATAAGGTTATAGACAAGAGGTAAATTTATGGCAAAAGAAAGTCATAAAGATATTCGGTGCTCGTTTTGCGGCAAAACTCAGGATGAGGTTACAAGACTTGTTGAAGGTCCCGGCGTTTATATTTGCGACGGGTGCATAAGCTACTGTAATTCCTTACTTTTTGAGGACGAGAACGCACACAGGGCGACGAAAAAGAAAACTGAAAACGAGCATAATCTTTTGCCGCCCGTGGAAATCAAGAAAAAACTTGACGAATATGTAATCGGGCAAGACGAGGCGAAAAAGACCCTCGCAGTCGCGGTATACAACCATTATAAACGTGTGTATTCTGATAAGGCGAATGACGTTGAAATTGCAAAAAGTAACGTTCTTATGCTCGGTCCTACCGGCGTAGGAAAAACCTTGCTTGCGCAGACTCTCGCAAAAATTATAGACGTGCCGATAGCTATAACCGACGCCACGACGCTTACCGAAGCGGGTTACGTCGGTGAAGACGTTGAAAACATACTTCTTCGTCTGATACAGGCGGCTGATTATGATATTGAAAAAGCGGAACACGGTATTATTTACGTTGACGAAATTGATAAAATCGCCCGAAAATCGGAAAACGCGTCGATTACCCGCGACGTAAGCGGTGAGGGCGTACAGCAGGCTTTACTTAAAATTCTTGAAGGCACGGTTTCAAACGTACCGCCGCAGGGCGGCAGAAAACATCCTCAGCAAGAGTTTATTCAAATTGACACTACAAATATTCTCTTTATTTGTGCCGGCGCGTTTGACGGTTTAGAGAAAGTAATTGAGCGCAGAATAGGCGGCGGAAGTCTCGGCTTCGGCGCGGACGTAAAATCACCGAAAAGCGTTGAGGCACAGTCGCTTTGCGAGGTCGCCACGCATCAGGATTTAGTTAAATTCGGACTGATTCCCGAGCTTGTAGGCAGACTTCCGGTCATTACGGCGTTATCTCCCATGGATGAGGAAACGCTTGTACGTATTATGACCGAGCCTAAAAACTCGATAGTCAAACAGTACGTTGAGCTTTTCAGGCTTGACGGTGTGGCGCTTACGTTTGACGACGCCGCGTTAAAGAAAATCGCAAAACTTACTATCGAACGAAAAACCGGCGCGAGGGGCTTGCGCTCTATAATCGAATCGGTGCTTAAAGACCTTATGTTCAACGTTCCTTCCGATAAGAGTGTAAAGGAAATCAAAATCACAGAAGATATGGTTGCTTTTGCCGAATAAATCATTTAAAAGCACGGATATCGCCGTAAATTATATTTTGAAAAATGTATTGACAAAGCTATTTTACGGTGTTATAATGCTTACAAATTTCAAAGGCTGTGACGAAGACGGTTTAAGATTTTGTCTTTCAGAGAGTCGGCAGTTGGTGTAAGCCGATATTCAGTTTCTTTGTTTACCTATCACTTCCGAGCCGGTAGCCCGAAAAAGTTATTTAGTAGACGCTACCCGTGATTGCTGCGTAAAGGCATAGAGGTTGTCAGACCTTAAAGTGGCAAGATTTTTTCTTGCAATTTGAGTGGTACCGCGGATGTATTTTCACCCGTCTCAAAGTAATTTGAGGCGGGTTTTGTTTTTACCCGCCGAAAGGAGTAAAACTATGGCAGTAAGTTCGGACAGTAAATTAAAGGAAATAGCGTTTCGTATCAAGGAAATGCGCGAAATCAGCGGTATGACGCCTGAAGAAATGGCTGTTAAAACCGAGGTTAGCATCGAGGAATACGTTAAATACGAAGCTGGTGAGCTTGATTTTCCGTTCACGTTCATTCATAAATGCTCGCAGGTGTTCGGAATCGGCATCACTGATTTGCTTGAAGGCGAAAGCGCCCATCTGTCGTCATATACCGTGACGCGCAAGGGTATGGGTCAGCAGACCGCCAAAGAGAGCGGTATTGAGATTCAGAATCTGGCGCCGTTTTTTGATAAAAAAATTGCCGAACCGTACTGGGTGCGCTATTCTTATGACACGGCTCTTCAGGATAAACCAATTCACCTTACAAAGCATTCCGGTCAGGAGTTCGACCTGGTTTTGAGCGGCAAGCTTAAAGTTCAGATAGGCGACCATATCGAATTGCTTGGTGAGGGTGACAGTATTTATTACAACAGTTCGACACCTCACGGCATGATAGCCGTGGATGGCAGGGACTGTCTGTTTGCCGCGATAGTTATGCCGGGCGAAGATAACGAGGAAGAAAAAATCACCGAGCCGTATATCTTTCCGCATAAAAAACAGACCGGCGATTATGTGTCTTCAAA
>JAFZIW010000062.1 GCA_017554125.1 Clostridia bacterium
GCCGTCAAATATAAACGCGATATACTTCACGTTTTTGCCGACTGTAAGCTCTGTCTTTCCGGTACATACGAGCGATGAGGCAAGCAACAAGGCGTCGGTATAAAGCGCGTCCAGGTCGTTTGAAGCATATATCCTGTAAGTATCCGGATATGCTTCAAAGCCGGAATATACAACGATTTTGTCAACGCTGTATTCCGCGTCGAGCGTATAAAGAACGCCGACCCCGGTATTTGCGTCCCAACCCCAAACGTCGCAGTGCGTTTCGGTATCGGCATCGGTTGCCGCGGCAATAGCGCCGTTCTGGTCAAACTTGTCATTTGCCGTTATCGCGCCGGTAGTCCTGTCATACAAAATTCCGTTAGCGGATTCGGTATGGTTTATAAGGACGTTTTCAGGCGTCGTTTGACCGTCGCCCGAGCCTTCCTCGGCAGACCACAGTTGAACCTCGGCTATTCTGCCGTTATAGGTGTAATCTACCAGGAATAAGGCAATATATTTGGCATTCTTATTAACGGCTATGCTTTTCTCGGCGCCGGTGCATACGACGTCGTCGGCAATCAGCGAACCGCTGCTATAAAGCGAATCAAGCGAATCGGAAGCGTAAACGTCATAAGTATCCGGATAAGCTTCGAATCCCGAAAAGACGGAAACCGAGCCGCAATAGGTTTTAGTACCTATTTCAAACACAACGCCCGAATTATGCCCCCAGTCGTTGGCGCCGTACGCATCCTTGGTCGTGACGGTATCGCCGTCGGTCAGAACGGCAAGCGCGCCCGCGCCGTTAAACTGGTTGTGTTCATATACGTTTCCGTTAGATATATTCTTTACGACGGTTTTAACGCTCGCCAGGTTGGTCTGCAATAGGTTTTGCGGCACGAAATCGCCCGCAAACGCCGTCATTAAAAGAGGCAGTGACATACAGGCGATACAAACAACGGTAAGTATTGCCAAAAACTTTTGACTGTATCTTTTAATCATAACGACCACCTCCGTGAAGATGAATACTCAAAAGAGTCATTATTCATTGATGGTTTTATCAATTTGCGCTTTGAAGCTTGTTTTATATTCGTTTATAAGCTGTGAAAGATCGTCGCCGCCGATGATTTTCGCTATCATGGTAACGTAATCTTCGCCCAGCGTTCCGTAGGCGTAGTTGGCGTAATTGATGTTTGCATAATAAGGAATAATACGTTTAATCTGTTCATCGGTAAGGTATTCTTCCCAAATATTATCGCCCTTGCCCTGCGACATATGAAGCGCGAACGCGGCGACAGCTTCGCCGTTTTTGGAACCGTTTACGATTCCTATGGCTTTAAGCCAGTCACACGGATATGCGCCACCCTGATTTGACGCCGCAAGCGGTATCGGGGCTATATCCCAGTTGTTTTTAACGGTGTTGGGCACGTTGGAATCGTTCATCATTTTCGGTGCTTCATAAAGACCGTCTATCGACATCGCGGCGGTACCCTTGCGGAAGCTTGCGTTGGCGTTTATTACCGCGGTCGCGCCGGTGGTTATCTTCTTGATGAAGTTCAAACCGTCTAACACCTTGGAATCATTAAGATTCTGCGAAGGAATGCCGTTACTGTCATATTTGACTATCTGCGTACCCTGCGCCTGAACGAACTCGGCGTAGCTTCTTGTATTCTCGCCGCCCGCGCAATAGCCGCACATACCGGCTCTCGCGTTGGTGAGCTGCTTTGCGAGATTATAGAAGGTATCAAGGTTCCATTCGCCGCTTTCAACATACTGGTTGGGAGTTTTAAGTCCCGCTTCGGCGAAGAGGTCGGTTCTGTAATACAAAACCATCATATCAACGTCCCAATATGAGCTCAGGCCGTAATAATTGTTTTTCCACTTATAGTAGTCCATTTTGTTTATGTCAAAACCGCCGAGCTTTATAGTATCAGCGGAGGAAGCATCCAAAAGATACTCGGAAGACATATAAGACGTATCTATCGGCTGGTACATACCGGCGATAATCTGCGTCGGGAAAAACGCGCCGTAGATATAACCTATATCATAAGGGTCACCTGCCGCGATAGAACTCGCGATTTTTGTGTTGTAGTTTTCATAGTCAACTATTTCGTCAACTATCTTTGCGCCGGTCTTTTCCTCAAACTCTTTCACAAGTTTGTTTTCGCTTTCACTCGGGGTATACCAGAGTATTCTTTTAAGCGTTACACCTTCAAACTTTTTGTCCCAAAGACCGCCGGATCTGCTGGCGGGACCGCTTTGTGTACCGGAATTGCTGTTGCCGCCGCCGCAAGCGGTAAGGCAAAGGGCGATAACAAGAGCTAAAACCAGACAAATAATTCTCTTTTTCATAACCATTTCTCCTTTTATTATTAATTATCCCACAATACCCGTACGTTCGATACTCTCCGTAAAGAAACGCTGGGTAAAAATGTACAGAACCAAAGGCACCGATATCGAGAGCAAACATCCGGCCTGCAAATAAGTTCTTATTTCATCCGGAGTGTTTGTAACGAAATTGAACAGTTTGGCGTCCTGAAGGAGCGCCCTCATCTGATTCAGCATAACCGCTATCGGCTGTTCATTGTTGAAATACATTGAAGCCGAGAAGTAATCGTTCCAGTGCCAAATGAACGAAAACAGCAAAACGGTTATAAACGCGGATTTTGCAAGCGGAAGCATAACCTGAACGTAGGTGCGGAACGCGCCGCAGCCGTCTATCATCGCCGCTTCTTCGAGGTCCTTGGGCATTCCGGCAAAGAACTGCCTGAAAATGAATATGAACAGACCCGCGCGAAGTCCCGTCGCGAAGAACGCCGGGAGAATAAACGTAAACGGCGTGTTTATCAGGTTAATTGTTTCCGGAAAAGACGGAATGATCAGGTGCAATAGGCGCGTAAGCCCGAGCACGTCAAAATTCCGAAAATTGATGAAATTAGAAATAATCGTTGTTTGCGGCGGCACGATAATCGTAAGTATTACCAAGCCGAACGCGATATTCTTTTCCTTGAATTTGAATCTCGCAAAGCCGTAACCGGCGAGCGAACAGGAAATAAGCGAGCCGAGGGTTGAACCGAGAGTCATTATAAGAGTTGTTTTGACCGCACGGGGAAATTCAAGGATTTTGAAAGCGGTTTTTATACTTTCAAAAGAAACCTCACGGGGTATCCATACAACGCTCGGGTCATTTACCGTCGCGGCGCTTCTCAGCGATACGCTTATCATGTAAAGCACCGGAAATATGAAAATATAACAAATACCGATAAGCAGTACGAATCTGAAAATTTTCCATATTGCCGAGGTCGTGTGACTTTTTATTCGGTTAACGGAAAGGTGTTTTATATTCATTTCTCAGCACCTCCCCTGTTGGCTCTGGCGCTGATAAACAGGATGATACCGAGAATAATGCCGATTATAAGGAAGTAAACCCAACTCATTGCGGCGGCGCGATGATACTGCTGGTCGGAAAACGCGCTCGATATCTGTTCCATTAC
>JAFZIW010000063.1 GCA_017554125.1 Clostridia bacterium
CAAATACTTACTTATACCCGAACAGCATAAAAAAGGCGGCTGGCATTTGCACGGTCTTATGTATGGACTTGCTCCGTTCTTAACCGAGTTTTCTACCGCCGACCATATTCCCCAAAAACTTAAAAAAATGATAAAAAGCGGGACAAAAGTTTACAATTTTGAACGATATTCGCGCAAATTCGGCTTTTTTACCGCTACCGAGATACGCGACCCGAACGCTTGTTCGGTTTATCTTACTAAATATATCACAAAGTAAATGTGGAAAACTTTGCTCGAAAAAAATCAGCATTTGTTTTTTGCCTCACAGGGGTTAAAGGGCAGAGAAACAATTTGCAAATACAGCGCCGACCCGCCGCCGTTTGATGAGTGGGATTTTGAAAATGAATATGTTAAAATCAAGACCGTTACACTGTCCGAAAAATAGGACACTGTTTTTGAGTTTACATTTTTCGTTTTGTTGAAAGGGGGTGATATAATGCGTAGTGAATATATGCCGCGCGGGGAAGTTGTGCATTTACTCGCGGCGCTTTACCCGAAAAACCGTCTTGCTTGCGAAATATCGTTGTTTACGGGATTACGTATCAATGACGTTCTCGCGCTGAAAACCGAGCAGGCGCAAAAAGGACGGTTTACCGTCCGCGAGGAAAAAACCGGAAAGACGCGGACAATTCGTTTGCCTGCCGATTTGCAAAAACGCGCGCTAAATGTAGCGGGACAGCATTTTGTTTTTGAAGGGCGCGTCAACGGCAGGAAACACAGGACGCGTCAAGCGGTTTTTAAGGACTTGCGCCGCGTTGCTCGGTTGTTTGGCGTTCGTGAACATATCAGCCCGCACAGTATGCGAAAAATCTATGCAGTAGAGGAGTACCGCAAATATGGCGATTTGGCAAGGGTTAAAAAACTTCTTAACCACAGTGAGGAAGCTGTTACGCTCTTATACGCAACGGCTGACCGATTAAGCAAGCGAAAAGATTTCAAGCTGTGATTTACGAAATTACGTAAAATCTCACGGCTTGACAAAATTGACCGCGCCTGATAAAATGATACTCTGCAAGTGTTCATAAGGCGCGGAAAGGAGTTTCATTAGCAATTATACAATAACGGTCATTTTGTAAAGTGGCGCGGTTGGTATAAGCAACCGCAAAACGCTGATAATTCGCGAAGGCAGGGCGCAGGTGTGCGCCTTAAAACAAACAAAGCGAATTATACAAAATGAATATTTTGTATAATTGAGGGAAGGGTTTTCAGGGCAAATTTCGCTATTTGCCCGTTTTAGCGGTCTTTTCTATTGACTTTTTATACCTATAGTGTTAAAAATATATATTATATTTACATTTTTAGCAAGCGCGCACAGTTATCTCCCAAAATTGAGTTTGTCATTTCCTCGCTAAGTTTAAGACTCTTTACAATATCGATATACTGTTTAGCGTCTCTCCACGGACTGTCTGTAGCAAAACATATATTTTTATATCCGTGAGCCAAAATAATCTCTCTCGTTCTCGTTGAATCAGTTTCATCCAGTACGAAGGATGTATCAAAGAAAACCGGCAATCCAACGAGAAAGCGTTCCACTTTTTCTATTTGTCCGATACCGCCCATGTGTGCAAGCACTATAAACGGTTCTGACTTATCGGTCGTAAGTTCTTTAACTATTTCACTTGATAATTCCGGCGGACAATGCACATGGTTTTCATACGCGGGATCTATACCGGCATGAATTACCGCAACAAGTCCGCGTTTTCTGCAACCCTCAAGAATCTTAATATAGCCCTCGTCGGTTATATCGGTTTCCTGATAATCCGGATGCAACTTTACGCCCCTGAAACCCATTTCGACTATTATATCCAAAAGTTTGTCAATATTTTCACAAAGTGGGTGAATCGCCCCAAATGGGATAATACCTTTAAGTTTTCCGATTTCGGCGGTAAAGCGGTTTATACTTTCAAACTGTTCAGGTTTCGTAAGAACGGGCAGAACTACCGAATAATTAACGCCGCTTGTTTTCATTGCGTCGATTAAATCGCTGACCGTCCCCCCTATTACCGCTTTTTGGTTACCGAGTTTTTCAAGTATCGCAATGCTCTTTTCGGCAATTTTCTCGGGAAATACGTGTGTGTGTAAATCAATTATCATAAATATTACCTTTCGTTCATTACTTATGAACTGATTATAAACTTTGGAAAGGAAAAACACAAGATGGTAATTCAAATTATTTTTTTAGTAGCATTTTTCGCCCTTATGATATCGGTCGGCTTATATTACCGAAAAAAAGCCGCCAACGTTGAAGGGTTTGTTCTCGGTTCGCGCGGCGCGGGACCCTGGCTTACGGCGTTTGCCTTCGGCACCTCGTATTTCTCGGCGGTAATTTTTGTTGGATACGCGGGTCAGTTCGGATGGACTTTCGGTATTTCCTCAACCTGGATAGGTCTCGGCAACGCCTTTATCGGCTCGTTACTGCCCTGGGTAATTCTCGGACGAAGAACGCGTATTATGACTAATCACTTAAAAAGCAAAACTATGCCCGAGTTTTTCGAGTCGCGCTACGGTTCAAAACCGTTAAAGCTAATTTCCGCAATTATCGTGTTTGTATTCCTGATTCCGTATACAGCATCGCTTTATAACGGACTTTCGCGCTTATTCAGTATGGCGTTTCCCGGCGCCGACTATACCGTTTGTATCATAGTAATGTCACTGCTTACCTGTGCTTACGTATTACTCGGCGGCTACATGGCGACCGCGATGAACGATTTTATTCAGGGCGTTTTTATGCTCGGCGGCATAGTTGTCGTTATCGCCGCGGTACTTAATATAAACGGCGGTTTTTCATCATCTATCGAAAAACTCGCTACCGACTCAGGCTGGCAGTATACTTCTTTCTTCGGGCCGAACGTCCTTTTCCTTACTTTTGTCGTTATCCTCACTTCTCTCGGTACATGGGGTCTGCCGCAGATGGTCGGTAAATTCTATGCTATAAAGGATGAAGATTCAATTAAAAAAGGTACTGTGATTTCTACTGTCTTTGCCGTGGTAGTCGCGGGCGGTTGCTATTTTCTCGGCGGTTTCTCACGTTTGTTTGCCGAGGCGGGCGCGGACGGTAAGCCGATTATTAACGGTGAAACGGTATCATACGACAGATTAGTACCGAGTATGCTTGAAAACCTCGGTCCCGTAATTATCGGTATCGTTCTTGTGCTTGTACTTTCGGCTTCTATGTCGACCCTTTCTTCGTTAGTGCTGACTTCCGGTTCTACCGTAACGCTCGATTTAATCGCGCCGTTGCGTAAAAAAGCCATGAGCGAAAAAGGCAAAATGCTTTTAATACGTATTCTTATAGCGTTTTTTGTGTTGATTTCCGCCCTTATTGCGATTTATCAGGTAAATTCAAAAAGCACTTCATCCGTTACATTTATCGCAAACCTTATGGGTATTTCCTGGGGCGCGCTTGCTGGTTCGTTTATAGGACCGTTCCTTTGGGGACTTTACTTTAAGAAGACAAGCTCCGCCGCGGTTTACGTCAGCTTTGCGGTTGGAACTTCAATGAGCGTTATACAGCTTATAAAGAGCCTTTCCGGATTCAGCTTCGGTGTGGGTTTCCTCGATGAAATCGTATTCAAAACCTCGATTCATTCCGGCTCTTTCGCTATGATTTTAGGTCTGGTTTTTGTACCGATTATCAGTTTCTTTACTAAAAAACAGTCTGCTGAACGCATTGAAGAAATATTCTCTTGCTACAAAAAGACCGTCACGGTTAAAGCGACCGACGTATTAAAACTTGACGAAGAACAGTAACCATTTCAAAAGGAGACTTATATATGCCCATTACACAAATACTCGAAGAAAACGCGCGGAAAAATCCCGATATGGTTTGTCTTGTTGAGATAAACCCCGAAATGAAAGAAACCCGCAAATTGTCTTATAAAGAGTATGACCTGATTCAACCGACGAATTCCCCCTATTTTCGCAGAGAAATTACGTGGGAAGTCTTTAACGAAAAGGCTAACCGTTTTGCTAATTTGCTGATTAAACGAGGAATTAAAAAAGGCGACAAGGTTGGCGTACTGCTGATGAACTGTATTGAATGGTTGCCCATATATTTCGGTATTCTTAAAACCGGCGCTCTCGCAGTACCGTTTAATTTCAGATTTACGGCAAGCGAAATCGAGTATTGCGCTCGGCTTTCAGAAGTAAACGTACTTGTTTTCGGTCCGGAATTCATCGGACGTCTTGAAGAAATATACGAATCCATCGGACAGAAATGTCACATGATTTACGTGGGCGACGGTCAACTGCCGCCGTTTGCGGAAGACTATAAGGATATGACGGCGGATATGCCTTCCTCCTCCCCTGCCGTAGATATAACCGATGATGACTTTGCCGCGATTTATTTCTCATCCGGTACAACGGGCTTTCCGAAAGCGATACTTCATCGTCATAAAGCGCTGATGCATTCATGCAAAGTTGAGCAGAATCATCACGGTCAGACAAAAGACGACGTTTTTCTCTGCATTCCCCCGCTCTATCACACCGGCGCGAAAATGCACTGGTTCGGGTCTTTGCTTTCTGGCGGTAAGGCCGTCCTTCTGAAAGGCACAAAGCCGCAGTACATACTCGAAACCGCGTCGAAAGAGCAGTGCACCATACTTTGGCTTCTTGTGCCGTGGGCTCAGGATATACTTCTCGCCCTTGATAACGGTGAAATCAAGCTGTCTGATTATAAGCTTGACCAGTTACGGCTGATGCATATCGGCGCTCAACCGGTACCGCAAAGTCTTGTCAAACGCTGGCTTAAATACTTTCCTAAAATGCAATATGACACCAACTACGGTCTTTCCGAATCAATAGGACCCGGTTGTGTTCATTTAGGCGTTGAGAATACCCATAAGGTCGGCGCGATAGGCATTGCCGGTTACGGCTGGCAGGTAAAAATCGTCGATGAAAACGGCGCTCCGGTGAATCAAGGCGACGTCGGCGAGCTTTGCGTTAAGGGCGACGGCGTTATGGTCGAATACTATAACGACCCGAAAGCCACCGAGCAGACACTCAAAGATGGTTGGCTCTACACTGGAGATATGGCTATGCAGGACCCTGACGGTTTCATTTACCTTGTAGACCGCAAGAAAGACGTAATTATTTCGGGCGGCGAAAACATATACCCGGTGCAAATTGAGGACTTTATTTCGTCCCATCCCGACGTTAAGGACGTCGCGGTCATAGGTCTGCCTGATTCAAGACTCGGCGAAATCGCGGCGGCGATAGTTGAAATAAAGGAAGGACACAGCTGTACCGAATCCGACCTTGAAGCCTTTTGCCACCAGTTGCCGCGATATAAGAGACCGAAAAAATATATACTTGCCGACGTTCCGCGCAACGCAACCGGTAAGATTGAAAAACCGAAACTCAGAAAAATATACGGCGCTTCAAATCTTGTTGACGCGCAGAATAAAGCGTAAACCCTGAAAGGAAAAACTATGAAAAAATTACTTATTGGTAATGCGGCGCTTGCCCGCGGTCTTTATGAAGCCGGCGTTAAGGTTGTTTCAAGCTATCCCGGCACTCCTTCGACCGAAATAACCGAGTTTGCCGCAAAATATGATGAAATCTACTGTGAATGGGCACCAAACGAAAAGGTTGCTACCGAGGTCGCTTTCGGTGCTTCTCTCGGAGGAGCGCGCAGTGCGTGCGCGATGAAGCATGTCGGGCTTAACGTTGCCGCCGACCCGCTCTTTACTCTTTCATATACCGGCGTTCGCGGCGGTATGGTTATATGCGTTGCCGACGACCCGGCTATGCATTCTTCCCAAAACGAGCAGGATTCGCGGCATTATGCGATTTCAGCAAAGGTTCCGATGCTCGAACCGGCTGATTCTTCGGAGGCATATTCTTTCGCAAAAGCGGCTTTTGACATATCGGAAAAATTTGATACACCCGTTATGATAAGAACCTGCACAAGAATCGCGCATTGCCAAAGTATCGTTGATATCGGCGAACGTGCGGAAAGAGATTTGATACCTTATGAAAAACAACCGGCAAAGTATATAATGATGCCCGGTTACGCGAAGAAAAAGCATCCGATCGTTGAAGAACGTACCAAAGCGCTTACCGAATTTGCCGAAAACTGCGAATTTAACAAGGTATTTTTTGCCGAAAACAGCGATATGGGAATCGTTACGTCCGGTACTTGCTATCAGTACGTTAAAGAAGTTTTCGGCGATAGTATTTCGGTATTCAAAATCGGTATGATAAACCCAATGCCAATACAAGCGCTTAAAGACTTTGCAAATAAGGTAAAACGCCTCATTGTTGTCGAAGAACTTGACCCCGTTATTGAAACGCATTTAAGAAACATAGGTCTTAAACCCGAGGGTAAAAGCCTGTTTTCAAATATTGGTGAATTCTCACAAGCTGATATCAAAAAGGTACTTCTGGATAAAAGCGAGGAAAATATCAATACCGATACGGCAATACCGAACAGACCTCCGGTAATGTGTCCGGGCTGTCCTCACAGGGGTATTTACTATGTTCTTGCCAAAATGAAGCTAACGGTTCTCGGCGATATCGGTTGTTATACTCTCGGCGCCACTCCCCCGCTCAACGCGCTTGATTCCACCCTTTGTATGGGCGCATCGGTTTCGGGTATCCACGGTTTTAATAAAGCGCGCGGCGAAGACAGCCAAAAGAACACTGTATGCGTTATCGGCGATTCAACGTTTATGCATTCGGGTATGACAGGGCTTGTAAATATCGCCTACAACGCTTCAAACTCGGTTGTTATCATTCTTGATAATTCAATTACCGGCATGACCGGTCATCAGCAGAACCCCACAACCGGTTACAATATCAAAGGCGACCCGGCGGCAAAAGTTAATCTTGAAGAGCTTTGCCATTCTCTTGGTATAAACCGTGTGCGCGTAGTTGACCCGTACGATTTGGCTTCGTGTGAATCGGCGGTCAAAGAAGAGCTTGCGGCGGATGAACCGTCGGTTATCATTTCAAGACGTCCCTGTATGCTGCTTAAATACGTCAAGGCGAAGCCGGCGCTTAAGGTCGACGCGGATAAATGCCGTTCTTGCAAGAGTTGTATGCGGCTCGGCTGTCCCGCGATTTCGATTAAAGACGGTAAAGCGGTTATAGACGCTACGCAGTGCGCCGGATGCGCTGTTTGCAAGCAATTATGCAAGTTTGACGCTATAAAAGAAGGTGTTTGATTATGAAAACCGTTAATATAATGATAGTGGGCGTTGGCGGACAAGGCAGTTTGCTCGCAAGCAAACTCCTCGGTCATCTGCTTGTTAAAGAAGGTTATGACGTCAAGGTTTCCGAAGTTCACGGAATGAGTCAGCGCGGCGGCTCGGTAGTGACCTATGTCCGTTTCGGCGATAAGGTCTATTCCCCGCTTGTATCGGAAGGCGAGGCTGACTATATCATTTCTTTTGAAAAGCTTGAAGCCGCAAGGCATTTACCTATGCTTAAAATCGGCGGTCAGATCATCGTAAACACCCAACAGATAGATCCCATGCCGGTTATCACCGGCGCCGCCGAATACCCCCAAGACGTTTTAGATGAGATTAAGGCAAAAGGCGTAAAAGTCGACGCTGTCGACGCGTTAAGCCTCGCTATTGAAGCGGGCAGCGTTAAAGCCGTAAACATCGTGCTTATCGGCAGACTTTCAAATTATTTTGATTTTGATAAACAGTTATGGCTTCAAGCGATTGAAGAGACAGTCGCACCGAAGTTTGCCCAAATGAATAAAAAAGCGTTTCTGCTCGGCAGAGGCGAGAAGTGAGGAGTGCGTATGAGTAATTATTACCAACCCGATATTGAAACCGCCTCGCGTGAAGAAATCGAGAAGCTTCAAAGCGAACGACTTGTTAAGGCGGTAAAACGCGTATATGAAAAGGTGCCGATCTACAGAGAGCGTATGGATGAAGCGGGCGTAAAACCCGAGGATATCAAGGGTATTGAAGACCTTTATAAACTTCCCTTTACCTCAAAGCAAGACCTGCGGGATACATACCCTTACGGAATGTTTGCCGTTCCTATGGAAGAGGTTGCGCGTCTGCATGCTTCTTCCGGAACTACCGGCAAACAGATAGTTGTCGGCTACACCCAAAACGATCTTGATATATGGGGCGATATCGTCGCGCGTCAGCTCGTCGCCGCGGGTATCACAAAGAAGGATAAAGTACACGTCGCTTACGGCTACGGTCTTTTTACCGGTGGGCTCGGTATAGCCGAAGGGTCAAGACGGCTCGGCTGTACCTCTATCCCCGTTTCTTCCGGCAACACGGCAAGACAGCTTACAATTATGCAAGATTTCCTTTCTGACGCCATCGCCTGTACGCCGTCTTACGCCATGTATTTAGGCGAATCGGCGGCAAAAGCCGGTATTGATACGAGCAAGTTACCGCTGCGCGCTGGCATATTCGGTGCGGAGCCCTGGACCGAGGAAATGCGGAAAGAAATTGAAAAATCTCTCAATATCAAAGCCTATGATATTTACGGTCTTACCGAGATTATGGGTCCGGGCGTGGCTTATGAGTGCAGTGAACAAAGAGGAATGCACGTAAACGAAGACCACTTCATAATTGAAATACTCGACCCCGAAACGCATAAACCCGTACCCGACGGTGAAAAAGGCGAAATCGTCTTTACCTGTCTTACAAAAGAGGCGTTCCCGCTTATCCGTTTCCGCACAAAGGATATCGGCACGGTAACCCACGAAAAATGTGCCTGTGGAAGAACCTTTGTACGTATGTCAAAACCGATGGGCAGAATTGACGATATGCTCATCATCCGCGGTGTAAACGTATTCCCCTCGCAAATCGAAACGGTTCTTTTACAGATGAATCTGTCGCCTAATTATCAGATAATAGTTGACCGTAAGGGCGTACTCGATACTATTGAAGTTCAGGTTGAAATGACCGAAGATACGTTTTCCGACACCATTTCGGATATTTCGAGATATGAACGCGAACTCGCCGACAGGCTCAAATCCGTTTTGGGTATCGCCGCGAAAGCGACCTTTGTATCGGCAGGCAGTATCGCGCGTTCGGAAGGTAAGGCAAAGCGCGTTATTGACCGCAGAAATTTAGTGTAAGGAGAATAATTTATGTTTATTAAACAGTTATCGGTTTTCGTTGAAAACAAGCAAGGCGCTCTCTCCGAAATCATTTCCCTGCTCTCAAACAGCGGTGTTAATATGCGGGCGGTATCTATTGCCGATACGCAGGATTTCGGCATTTTACGCATTATCGTCAACGATATTGACCTCGCGGTCGATACTCTGAAAAAACATAACGTGATAGTTCGCGCAAATAACGTTATAGGCGTTGAGCTTGCCGATAAACCGGGTTCTCTTGCCCGCGTCCTCGAATTGCTTACCTCCGGCGGCGTAAATGTCGAGTATATGTACGCGTTCGTAACGCCCGGCAACGCCGACGCCGCATATCTGGTTTTGCGCGCCAGTCATAATGAAAAGGCTGAAAAAATCCTTGCTGACAACAATTTCAAAATGTTAAGCGAAGACGATATCAAAAATATGTAATTCGCCTTTTAAGGAGTTGCTTTTAATGCTTCATTGGCTGTGGAATAATATAAGTACCCTATTTGTCGTACTTTTGCTGATAATAATTGTGGCAATTATAATTATTCGGGCAATTAAGGGCAAAAAAAGCGGCAATTTTGGCTGTTGCAACTGCGGTTCATGTCCCATGAGCGGAAACTGCAATAAAAAATAAATCGGGTACAGCACCCGATAGGATAAGGTAAGTCAAAAAAGCACCTCGCATAAGCGAAGTGCTTTTTCATGGGCTTACCGAACAAATATGCAAAACGGACAAATCGGGTAAAAAAGCGTGTTTTATACCGGATTTCAATTTCTTTTATAATGCCCGTCCTTAAACGAATGAAATCACAAAAAATCGTTATCAGTAGTTATTCTGCAAATGCTATTTACCAGTATTATTTTTCTTTATTTTGCCGGATAGAACGATGTTTGCAATGATTCCCAGAATCAGCGCGGTTGCAATTTCCGTTAAAGTGACCGCGCCGATCGTCAGTTCCAATCCGCCGATCCCGACTATCAGTATAGTAGATACCACGTAAAGGTTTTTGTTTTCGTTCAGATCGACTGCCTGAATCATTTTGAGACCGCTGACAGCAATAAATCCGTATAATGCTATGCAAACACCTCCCATAACGCATGGAGGGATTGAATCGACAAAGGCGACGGCAGGCGTTACAAACGATGTCAAGATACACATGATCGCCGTTGCAATAATCGTAGTTATCGATGCGTTTCCCGTCAGTGCAACGCAGGCAACCGATTCACCGTAGGTTGTATTAGGACAGCCGCCAAAGAACGCTCCAACCGCCGAACCGATGCCGTCACCTAAAAGCGTCCTGTGTAAGCCGGGTTCATCCAATAATTCGTGACCGATTATTGAGGACAGGTTTTTGTGATCGGCTATGTGTTCGGTAAAGGCAACGAAAGCGACGGGGACGTAGGCGACAAGAATCGTCAGGACGTAACTCCAGGAAAGCTCATTCAGCGCACCGAAGGCTTTCAAAAAGGTCATTTCGGGAATACTAACGAACGTTTTTATTGAAAATCCATCCGCAAGCATATATTTCGGAAAAACACTGAAATCAATGATTTTCAAAGCGTTTATACTGCAAGAAGTTCCGATCGCTGTCAGAACTGCCGCTACCGTATATCCGGAAAGAATGCCGATGATAAACGGGATCAATTTTACTGTCTTTTTCCCGTATGTAGAGCATATCATCGTCACGAACAGCGTGACGAGTCCGCAAAGTAATGCGATCCACGGAGAGCCGATCATCTGTGTTCCGGTTTGCTCAACTATTTCCGGCATTCCGCTCGTCAACGATACGGAATACTCTGTGATTTCCCGAACGACGTCTCCTTTGACTATATCTGATATCGCGCTTCCTGCAAGGGACAGCCCGATGATTGCGACCGTTGGCCCGATCACTACCGCCGGCATCAATTTATTGAGCCAATTAACTCCTGCGATTCTTACGGCTATACCGAGGATAACATACACAAGCCCTGCCAGTGCCGCGCCTATTATCAGCCCGAGCCAACCGAGCGACATGGATACGCCGCCGGTGAAAGCCGCAAGCATGGATTTAATAAAAGCGAAAGAAGAACCGACAAAAACCGGACTCTTTCGCTTTGTTAGCAGAATATAAACGATTGTACCCATTCCCGCACCAAGCATCGCGGCGGCGGGCGAAAGACCGTGTCCGACGATCATCGGAACGGCGATGGTTGCTGCCATTATCGCCAGCATTTGTTGAAATGCGAAAGCGATCAGTTGTCTGAATTTCGGCTTGTCAGCCACGTCGAAATAGAGTTTCATGTTTTTTCTCCTTTTCCTATGCCCAAAAAAAATCACATACCGAACGGTATGTGACGAAAAATGAATCCTACGATCCCGAAAAATTCACACGAATTTTGGACATATTTAATTTTGGTTATTATACCACGGTTATTTTTATTTGTCAACATTTTTCGTTCTTTTCTTTTGTTGCAACAAGTAATATGATATTCTAAAACTCTTTTCAGGGGGATATCATATGAAAAAGAATTATTCAAAAGAACAAAAAGCAGAAATCATCCGTAGGTATTTATCCGGTCATACAATAACCGAATTAACTCTGGAATATGGGGTTTCTCGTAGCACACTTTACAAATGGATCAAACTATCACCGGATTGTCAAAAACAGGAACGGCAAATCAACATGCGGGATTACTATGAATTAAACCGACGGTGCAAGCAACAGGAAAAGATGATTGAAATATTACAAAACGCGCCTTGCACGGTGGGCTCCCCATTGCAAGAGCGCTATGACTATATATTAAGCTGTTCAGATCATCGAAGAAATCTTCCATAATAACAAACAAATATACGGTGCGAGCAAGGTACATGCAGTGCTTAAGGATCGGGGCTACAAAGTCGGGCAACAAACCGTCGCTGATATTATGCACGAGAACGGATGGTTTGCGATCGGCGGCGGTGCCAAAAAGTTATATTATATGAATCTGGAGCGAAAAGAAAACTTGCTGAATCAGCAGTTCACTGTCAGCAAGCCAAATGAAGTATGGGTGAGCGACGTCACCTATTTCAAATACAAGAATAATATCTTCTATATTTGTGTGATTATTGATTTGTTTGCCCGGAAAGTAATAGCGTGCAGGGTATCATTAAACAACAGCACTCAGCTTACAAGGGGGACCTTTCTCTCTGCTTATAAAGATCGGCAGCCGGAAGATCTGACTTTTCACAGTGATCGAGGGTGCAATTACACCTCTGCGACGTTTCGACTATGCTTAGCGGAATTGAAAGTCAAACAGTCATTTTCAAATCCGGGGAATCCATATAACAACTCTGTCATGGAATCCTTTTTCAAAAGCACGAAAACCGAACGGTTGTATCGCACCGATTTCCGATCGGAAAGAGAGTTTAGAGAGGCGGTCAAGGAGTATATATCATTCTATAATGACAAGCGACCACATTCGGTACTCCGTTATCGGACACCTAACAAATGCGAAGACGATTATGTCAGGAAACAAGCGGCTTTACAGAAAATTTAATCGAACACAGACGGTTCATTTGAGAATTATTTCGCAGATTCGTTTCGTGATTTGGACAGTTTTTGAAACAGTGTACGATAAAGCACAACCGTGCAAACCCGCATAAACACTGGGTTTATATAAGAAAATCACCCTCTAATCGAACACGATAGGTTCAGATTTGGAGGGTGATTATCATGGCTGGGGTGGCAGGATTCGAACCTACGCATGCAGCAGTCAAAGTGCTGTGTCTTACCGCTTGACGACACCCCAATATTCTATTGTGTTTATGAATCCTGCCACAAGTGGCAGGGTACTCTGCGCCGTTTATTTTTTCGAACACTGCGAGTGTTACCGAAAAAATATAACTGCTCGAGACTTCGCGGTTCGCAAAACCTGACGCGGCTTTGCGCCCACTTCGACGAACCTACGCATGCAGCAGTCAAAGTGCTGTGTCTTACCGCTTGACGACACCCCAATATTCTATTGTGTTTATGAATCCCGCCACAAGTGGCGGAACA
>JAFZIW010000064.1 GCA_017554125.1 Clostridia bacterium
CGCACCTGCTTTGGGACGTTTTGCTCCGTATTTAGAGCGAGCCTGCATTCTGTCCGCAACACCCTGCGTATCAAGAGTTCCTCTTACGATATGGTAACGCACACCGGGGAGGTCCTTAACACGTCCGCCGCGAATCAGAACAACGCTGTGTTCCTGAAGATTATGGCCTATTCCGGGAATGTAAGCCGAAACTTCGATTCCGTTGGAAAGACGAACTCTCGCGATTTTACGAAGAGCCGAATTAGGCTTCTTGGGCGTAGATGTCTTAACAGCAGTGCAAACGCCGCGCTTCTGCGGAGAATCATGGTCGGTAAGGCTGCGCTTCATGGAATTGTAACCCTTGAGGAGCGCAGGCGCTTTCGCCTTTTTCTCTACCGTCTCACGACCGCTGCGAACTAACTGGTTAAAGGTTGGCACTACTTCTTATCTCCTTTCTTTAATATTTGCGCCGAACATAATACGGCACACTAAAGAATCATATCACTAATGTCCGTTTTTGTCAAGGTTTTTTCTGACAAAATGGAACTTATTTTCCTTTATTTTCGGCAAGAAATGTGGTATTATAATTTCGAGGTGATTTTATGGATTTTGAAAAAATACTCGAAATAAGACAGTCAACAAGAAAATTCAGCGACAAAGCGCCCGACGGCGCGGTGACGGAAAAGATACTTGAAGCCGGAAGACTCGCGCCCACGGCAAAAAACGTTCAGCCCGTCAAAGTGTTTGTCGCAAAAAGCAAAAAAGCGATTGAGGCGATAGATAAATCGTCGCCCTGCCGCTACGGCGCGCCGACGGTACTGATAGTCGGCGTAAACACCGACGAGGCGTGTATGCTTGACGGTCACTCTACCGCTGAAATCGACGCCTCGATAGTGGCGACCCATTTGATTCTCGCCGCCACGAATTACGGCGTTGACAGTATATGGATAGAAAGATTTGACCGTAAAATAATCAAAGCGGAGCTCGGCATTCCCGAAAACATTTTCCCGGTATGCCTTATTCCTATCGGCTTTCGCGCTCAGGACTGTCCGGTAAGCCGCAATTTTCACAACAGAAAACCCGCAGGCGAATTTGCCGAAAGCATATAATACGCTGTATTTAAGACAAACCCCGGCACGGTTTGAACCGCGCCGGGGTTTGCTTTTTTATACCGTATCAGCTTGCGGAAGAAGTATCCGCTACATAAATTTTCTTTACGGTAAAGACCTTTGTCGCTTTGGTATACTCCTTAAAGTCGAGCGAAGCAATACCGTCTTCTATCATCTTATCGAAATCGTCATCCGCTATCGCGTGGCGAAGCATTGAATCATAGTTTTTAAGGTAATACGGATCGGCAAGTATATCCTTTTTGACTATAAGCGTCTTTCCTGTAACGTTACCGTCGCTGTCCTTATTATCTATTACCTTTACCTCGTCGGTCGCCATGGCTTTTACGTCCTCGTAATGATCGTTGCTGTAATCGGTATCGGAATTACCCATAAAGGTAGCGTGACTGTCGAGCGGCACAGTGCCTTCTTCGGCATCCGAGGAGGCGTTTTCGTCTTCGGACTCTTCGCTGCCGTTATATTCATGGTAAATTTCTTCAAACGAACGGGTACCGGCTTTGAGTTCTTCAAGATAAGCGTTTATCTGATTGGTTTTATCGGTAATTTCCTCTTCGGTAAGATCGGTAAAGCTAACGTCGAGAATGTCCGCGATAGCATAATTGCCCGAAAGTTCCTCTTTGAGTTTATCCTCGGCTATCGCTTTTTCACCTTCGGCGCCGAAGATGTGGTCAAAATAGAGCCCCTCATAAGAAAGGTCGTTGAAATAATTTGTAAAGGTCTCTTTGGAAAAACCGTTCTTTACATAGGTATGCTCACTCTCGGTTTTGGCGCTGTCGGCATAATTGTTTTCCCAATAATACTCGGCATACTGTTTGTTAAGTTCAGCATCCGATTCCTCGATTTCAATACCGTTCTTCTGACAGTATATCTTGCAGACCGCCAAACGCTTGATTTTGTTAAGGGTTTCTTCCTTTACCCAGTCGGAATAATCCTTATCCTCGATTTTCTGCTTTGAATAATCAACGCTGTCGGTGCTCTCGCCCGCTTCCGTAAGCGCTTCGTTGACCTTCTGACGCGCTTCGGCATCAGTAAAGTAGAAAACGCACGCGTAATATCCCGAAGTAAATTCAAGGTCGCCCGCCTTGACAGCGATTTCGTTTTTCTTATGGCACGCCGCAAAAGTCAGGCACAGGCAAAGTACCAAAAGTATACTTACTATCTTTTTAATGTTTTTCATTTATGATTCCTCCGAAAAACTTATTAACTTAATGATTATATAACAAAAGTGCGAAAAAGTAAACATAAATTTTACAGTATGCGCGATAACCTTTCCACAAGCGATTCGAGTTTTTCGTCTTTTCCGCATTTTACGACGTATGACGGCTTGCCGATAAGTGATACCGTAAACGCGCCTTTAAGCTGTTCCGAAAGCCGCCCGGCGACGTCTTCTCTTATACTGTCGGTGACAAGCGCGATACCGCCCTTAACGTTTTTGACCTCAGAAATTCCGTTTCGCGCCGCTCGCGCGCGAAGCAGCGATATATTGACAAGCCCCGTCACCGGCTTCGGCGGCTCGCCGAAACGGTCACACAGTTCATCAACCACGTCGAGCGCGTCGGAAGCCGATACGATATCCGCGATACGCTTATATATGCCGAGCCGCGACGGAAGCGACTCGATATAGTTTTCGGGTATATGCGCGTTAAGCGCTATATCAACGGTGCATTCAGTAAGGTCTTCCGCCGGTTCCCCGCCGTTCTCGCGCCCTATCGCCTCGCTTAGAAGCTTGAGATACATATCGTATCCGACCGCTTCCATATTGCCGTGCTGTTCGCCGCCTAAAATACTGCCGGCGCCCCGTATCTGTAAATCGCGAAGCGCTATTTTGAAGCCGGAGCCGAACTCGGTAAACTGTTTTATCGCTTCAAGCCGTTTTGCCGCCGTTTCGGACATTTCCTTACCGCGCTTAAAGCAGAAATAGGCGTAGGCGTGTCTCGGAGAGCGCCCCACTCTGCCGCGTATCTGATGAAGCTGAGCAAGTCCCATACGGTCGGCGTTCTCGATTATAAGGGTATTGACGTTTGGCACGTCGACGCCGGTTTCAATAATGGTTGTACAAACGAGAATATCTATTTCGTGTTCGAGAAGCCTCTGCCAAACGGCGGAAAGCTCATCCTCGCTCATTTTGCCGTGCGCTATGCCTATTTTCGCGTCGGGCACCATATTCATAAGCTTAACGGCGCAATTTTCTATACTTTCTACCCGGTTATGCAGATAATATACCTGACCGCCGCGGCGAAGCTCGCGCTCTATCGCCGAAGCCACCGTCCCGGCGTCATACTCGATAACGTAGGTCTGCACCGGGTATCTGTCGGCGGGGGCCTCATCTATCGAGGACATATCGCGCAGTCCGCTCATAGCCATATTGAGGGTGCGCGGAATGGGCGTGGCGGAAAGGGTAAGTATATCCACGCAAGGGTATTTTTCCTTTAACTTTTCTTTTTGAGCCACACCGAAGCGCTGTTCCTCGTCGATTATTACAAGACCTATATTTTTGAATTCGATATCCTTTGAAATAAGGCGGTGAGTACCTATCACCATATCCACTCTGCCGGATTTTATGCCCGCGACGATTTTTTTCTGCCGCGCCGGACTTACAAAGCGGTTGAGGAGTTCGACGTTTACCGGCATATCGCCGAAGCGGCGCGTCACGGTGTTATAATGCTGACTTGAAAGAATGGTCGTGGGTACAAGCATGGCGCACTGCTTTCCCTCGCTTACGCATTTGAAGGCGGCGCGCAAAGCGACCTCGGTTTTGCCGAAACCGACGTCGCCGCAGAGCAGGCGGTCCATGGGTACCGGGCGCTGCATATCGTTTTTAATCTCATCGCTGCAACGCAGTTGGTCTTCGGTTTCCTCATATTCAAAACGGCGTTCAAAATCGTTTTGCAGGTCGGTATCCGGCGAAAAGGCGTAACCCTTTGCCGCCATACGTTTAGCGTAAAGCTTGGTAAGCTTATCCGCCATATCCTTTACCGCCGCACGCACGCGGGAGCGCGTCTGCTGCCACGCGACAGAGCCGAGTTTGTTGAGTTTTACGTTCGCTTCATCCGAAGCGCCGATATATTTTGTAACAAGGTCAAGTTGAGTGACCGGCACGTAAAGCACGTCGCTTCCGGCATACTTTATCTTAATGTAGTCTTTCGTTATGCCCGACTGGGTTATGCGGTTGATACCGTCGAAAACACCTATGCCGTGCATGGCGTGAACCACAAGGTCGCCCTTTCCGATTTCATCGAGCGAGCCGATCTCCTTTCCCGCCTTAAAATGGCGGCGGCGCTTTTCAGCCGAAATATGCCTGTGAGTTATTACGAGCAGGCGTTCGTTTGTTATCTCAAAACTGCTCGAAAGACCGCCGGAAAGCACGAAAACGCCGCCCTTTTTCACTTCGTTTTCATCTTTCAGAAACTGCGTCGGGATACCGTTTTGCGAAAGCGAATCGGCAAGCAGCTTCGCCGCCTTTTCACCGCCGGCAAAAATCGCTGCGGTACCGGATATATCGCGTATGGCGGTTATATCGTCTATAAGCGTTTGAAGATTTCCGCCCCATGCGGAAAAGCGCTTGAAATCGAAAGTGACGGTATCGGTAACGTCGCTGTCATAAGAAACGCGGGCAAAGTTTTCGAGATAAATCGCCCTTTCGGTACGGCTTAAATATTCACCCTCGCCGAGCCTTACTTTCGCCGTTTTGTGCGACATAAAGCCCGATTCGAGCAGCTCGCTTATATCCCCTGCCTCGTTTTGAAGCACACTTTTAAGTTTACCGCGCACGTTTGCGCTCTCGCAAACCGCGATATTGAAATCCTTTACGTAATCGAAAAGCGTAGCGGTGCCATCATAAAGCAAAGGTATATATAAATCGGCGTTTACGGAGAATCCGTCCTCGAGCTTTTGTATATCGCGTTCGATATTCTGCCTTTGCGCCTCGGTAAGCTTCTTATCGGTTTTAAGATACGCTTTAAGTTTAGCCGTAAGTTCCGAAGCGTTATACGGCAGTTCGCAGGCGGGGCGTATTCTTATGCTTTTTACCCTTTTCGTGCGGCGCTGGGAGGTTACGTCGAAGTACGAAATACTGTCGACCTCATCGCCCCAAAGTTCTATTCTGACCGGGTAATCCTGACCGGCGGAAAAAACGTCTATTATACCGCCGCGTACCGAAAACTGACCCGCGCCCTCGCAGATATCGGCGCGCTTATAGCCGAAGGTTACAAGCCGGTCGGTAAATTCATCGGTATCGAGCGTATCCGTTTCCTTTACCGTAAAGGTCCCCTGCGCTAAAACACCGGGCAAAACGGTATACTGCGTAGCGCTCTCGACGCCCGCGCACACAACGGCAAAATCCCCGTCAAGCAGCCTTGACAGGGTATCTATCCTCATTATTTCGTACTCTTTCGAGTAGCCGTCGGCAGATGCGAAATTATAATCTCTGACCGGCAAATACCCCGCCGGCACCCCCAGCGACACAAGGTCGTCGCGAAGTGCGACCGCCGCCGCTTCAGTATCGGTTATCATGAGTATTTTCGTTTTAAGCGAAGAAACAAGCGCATCGGCAATCACCGCTTTGTGAATACCGGTAAGTCCCGCCGCGGCAACCGGCAGACGCCCGTTACTTACGCTTTCTTTCAGCCGATTATAATCTCTCTCATCCTCCAAAAATCTATTCAAAAATTTCATAATACGCTATTTGCTGTATTTATTCATTGCGCTGTCGATACCGTGAAGAATAATCTCCTCTATTGCTTCCGCGGCATTTTTGCAGGCACGGGAAAACGCCGCCGCGTCGCTTTCGGGAATTTTACCGAGCACCCAGTCCTTAAGGTCGTAATCGGGATTCGGTCTCTCGCCAACGCCGATTTTTATGCGCATGATATCCTCCGTACCGAGAAGCTCGATTATATCCTTAATGCCGTTATGCCCACCGGCGCTGCCTTTGCGGCGAATACGGATATTGCCTACCGGCAGGGATATATCGTCAAAAAGCACGATTATCCTCTCGGCGGGAATCTTATAAAACTTTGAAATCGCCGCCACCGCGCGACCGGAATTATTCATAAAGGTTTCAGGCTTCTGAATAAGCAGACGCCCGCCGGATACCGCGGCGTCGCCGTAAAGCGACTCGAATTTATGTTTTTTAAGGACAATGCCGTTCTTTTTAAGAAACGCGTCTACCGCCATATAGCCGGCATTGTGGCGCGTATTTTCATAAGTCAGACCGGGGTTGCCGAGACCCACTATAAGATAATCGAAACCGCCGGTTCTTGAACGAAAGAACATTTTTAATCACCTGAATAATATTAACACACCGCGCGGATTTATTCAAGAAATAATTGCAATACGTAAACCGGGTTATCAGATAAAAAAACTGCCCCGCGGGGCAGTTTTTTTATTTTGCGTAATCCGCGGCGCGGTTTTCTCTTATAACGTTAACCTTTATCTGACCGGGATACTCAAGTTCATTCTCAATTTTCTGAGCGATATCATGCGCCATAATAACCATCCGGTCGTCGCTGATAACCTCGGGCTTAACGAGTATTCTTACCTCTCTGCCCGCCTGGATGGCGTAGGAGCTTTCAACGCCGGAGAACGAATTTGCGATTTCCTCAAGCTTTTCAAGACGCTTGATATAGTTTTCGATGTTCTCGCGTCTCGCGCCCGGACGCGCCGCCGAAATGGCGTCCGCCGCCTGAACTATGCAGGCAACGACGGTTTTCGCCTCAACGTCGCCGTGGTGGGCGTGAATGGCGTGGATGACCGCTTCGCTCTCTTTATACTTTTTGGCGGCTTCAACGCCGAGCTGAATATGCGAGCCTTCCTGCTCATGGTCTATCGCCTTACCGATATCGTGGAGCAGACCCGCGCGCTTTGCGAGCGTTACGTCGGCGCCGAGCTCCGCGGCGATAAGTCCCGCGATATGGCAAACTTCAAGTGAATGATTAAGAACGTTCTGACCGTAGCTTGTGCGGTAATGCAGTCTTCCGAGCAGTTTGACTATTTCGGGGTGAAGGTTATGCACGCCCGATTCTATCATGGCGCGTTCGCCCTCCTGCTTGATGACCGCCTCGACCTCAGAGGTCGCTTTGGCGACCGATTCCTCGATTCTTGCCGGATGTATGCGACCGTCCGCAATGAGTTTTTCAAGCGTACGCCTTGCGATTTCGCGGCGTATCGGCTCGAAACTCGAAACCGTTATCGCCTCGGGGGTATCGTCGATAATGAGGTCAACGCCGGTGGCGTTTTCGATAGCGCGGATGTTTCTGCCCTCTCTGCCGATAATTCTGCCCTTCATTTCATCGTTCGGAAGCGGTACTACCGAAACGGTTATTTCGGACGAATGGTCGGCGGCGCAACGCTGGATGGCGCGGCTTAAAACCTCGCGGGCGAGTTTATCGGAATCATCCTTGACGCGCTGTTCAAAATCTTTAATGCGAACGGCTTTTTCATGCGTGAGGTCGCCCTCAAGCATTTCGAGCAGCTTGGCTCTCGCCTGTTCCTTTGAAAGTCCCGAAATCTTTTCGAGCATTTCAAGCTGACTGCGTTTTAACTGTTCACACTCCTCAAGTTTCGCATCAATTTCTTTTGACCGCTGCGCCAACTTTTCTTCTTTTGCCTCAATGTTATCGGTTTTTCTGTCAAGACTTTCTTCCTTTTGCTGGATTCTGTGTTCCTGACGCTGAACCTCCGCCCTGCGCTCGCGCAAATCGCGTTCGGTATCCTGACGGAGCTGGTGAATTTCCTCCTTTGCTTCAAGCAAAGTTTCTTTCTTTTTTGTTTCTGCCGTTTTCATCGCGTCGTTCAAAATGCGCTTTGCTTCTTCTTCGGCGGAACCTATCGTCTTTTCCGCGGAACGGCGGCGATATGCCGAGCCGATAAAGAAACCTATTATAGCAAGCACCAGACAAGCGCCGATGAAAACAATAATATCAAACGGTTTGGGTGGCATAATAACCCTCCTTTATATAATAAAGCGGTTTTGCAAATATTACGTTTTCTTAACATATGGATATTCGCCGGGGACCGCTGTTTACACCCCGCGACAGAAGTATTATTTTTTAAGTTTTACAACGTACCGCCTTGTAAAACCAAAAGACAAGACTAACTCATCTTAGTAATTTTACCACTATATAAGCAAACTGTCAAGTTATAAAATACTATATAAAGAAATAATCAGGTAGTGTTATTTCAACACACAGAACCGTCACCTGTGTTTTAATCAGGTAATGAAAAACTCAAGTGTTGTTTTCAGTTAGAATATTTCAACGTCCCAATCAGAGAGATACTGGAAGAGTCGAGTCAAATCTTTGTTGTTTACATTTCCGTCGCCGTTTACATCAGTTGCGCCGGCACTC
>JAFZIW010000065.1 GCA_017554125.1 Clostridia bacterium
AAAAATCGCCTCCCTTAAAAAGGAGGCGTAATAATCACAAAAAAAGCCGTGACAGTAAGCCCTGTCACGGTCAAAAAATCACATTTATTTCAGTTTGCTTTCGGTCAAAACCGGTTTATGTCGCCGCGACCGAAATAATATATTCCCTGTTTTCCACGGTCACGCAGTACGTTTCAAGAAACACTCCGGCAAAGGAAACCGTATCGGCGTCGCTTATACCGGCAAGTCCTCTGCCGTTTGCTTTAACAATGGCTTCTTTTTTCGTCCAGATTTCAAGAAAGCGTGTTTTGTATCCGTCATTCCCGATATTGAGATATTCCGTTTCGCTTTTGCCAAACAGCTTTTTTGATATTCTCAGTATAGACTCTTTTTTTACCTCGCGGTATTTATATTCAATGTCGATCCCGATTTTATCCGCCGACTTTTCCGAAACAATGAATTCCGGCAAAAATTTGCCGTCGCCGCACGCCGCGACCGCGACCGCGCCTTCGGTATGGGCGTCTGAAAAATCAAAGGCGGCGTTTTCTATATACGGTTTCCCGCCTTTTGCGATTCGCATCAGTTTACCGGCGTCGGCAATATTAAACGCCGAATTCAACAGTTCATTCAAAAGGGTTTTAGCGGCGACGCGCTGTGACCCTCTTCCTTTTTCACAGGCGGCATATTCAAGGTATATCATAGAATAACTCCCGTAATAATCATATCTTTGCGCGCTTGACAATTTTCGACAAATTTGTTAATATAATAGCACAAAAAAGCAGTCAACGCGAAGGGGCGCCGACTGCTTGGAGCTGAAGATGGGACTTGAACCCACGACCTGCTGATTACGAATCAGCTGCTCTACCAACTGAGCCACTTCAGCGAACAAATGTAATTATAACAACAATATCCTGTTTAGTCAAGAATATTTTAGGTGACAAATATGAAAGAGCAGACAAAACCGATAAACAAAAGAATATCTACCTACCGAAAACTCGCCGGTTATACCCAGCAAACCGCAGCGGACGCGCTCGGTATAAAGAAGAACACCTATGCGCGTATGGAGCTTCACGGAAACCCGACGCCGGAAATGCTTGCAAAGCTTGCAAATCTTTATACCGTTTCAGTTAATATGCTTATTTTCGGCTCGGACGGCGGCGAAACAACGGATTTGAGAACCGCGAGCGGAACAACACGCCTTACGGAGCCCGGACCGCAATTCAAAAAGCACGCGGAAATAACCTTGACGTTAAACGAATTGAATTGCGTTAAGGCTTGCCGTGAATTAAGCAAAGAACAGCGCGATGAAGTAATGGCGTTAATCAACAAGCTTTATAACGATAAAAAATAGAATTGACGGAATTTACAAACGTGTGTGGGGGTGCCAAGAGCAACCCCCACACGCTTTTTATACTCTGACAGTATCTGACAGACAAAACGAATAAATAATTCTTTCCTTTACCCTCATCCCGAATATTTTTTCGCAGGCATTGGCGTAAATTCCGAGTTGTCCGGCGTAACGGTCTTTAAGCACCGAAAGGTCGTCAACCTTATCGGTTTTGAAATCGACGACTACCACGCCGTCATCTTCTGTAAAGCATAAATCCACCGCGCCCTGAACTATGAATTTATCATCAAAATCTTTTGCCGCGCCGCCGTAGGCTGAAACGGGCAATTCGGTAAGAAAACGCATTTCCCTGTTGACGGTATCCGACGACAGAATACGGGCATAAAGAGAACTTTTGAAGAATCTTTCAAGCTGATTCTTATCAACAGCGGCAGCCTCGTTTTCGGAAATTCGGTTTTCGCTCACAAGCTTCTTTATTTCACCCTCAATATCGGGCGATTTTGAAAACTCAATAAACTGCATCACCTTATGAATCGCGGTTCCCCTGCCGGCGGCGGACAGACCGTCTTTCTGCATAAACGCCGGACGCTGAGTCATAGCAAACGCCTCAGCCTCTTCCCTGTTTGCGAGCGCTGTGACCGCAGTCTTCGCCGGAATATCGGCGAGCGCCGCGAAGGGATATTCATACCCGATATTGACGTTCAGTTTCCCGAGTAATTCTTCATCGGGATTCGCGGGCTCGGTTTCGGTTTGTTCAAGCCGCGAATCAGAAGCGTTAATTATTTCAAAATTTATGCGGCTGTCCGTCTTCCTTAGTTTAACGTCACATTGCGACAGGTCTCTGAATTTATCCGCGTCGGGATGAAGAATAGCCGCGGCGAGCATATAGAGCGCGGAATTTTGCGCCGAAATAATGTAGGCGCCGCTTATATCGTTTTGACCCATATCCGACGCGTCCGCCGCTTTTTGGAGCGCCGAAGCTGCATTTTTCATACAGCAGACAAGACAGAGCTTTTCTTCCGCGCGCGTCATCGCAACATATAGCAGTCTGAGTTTTTCTCTGACTTTTTCCTCGTTGCTCTCTTTTTTAATAAACGCACAACCGTAATTTTCTTTTTTGGTAAAAGTCTCTGTGTCAAAGTATTTGAAAGCAAGTCCGAAATTGCGCGAATACAGGCACGGCGGAGAAGTATCCTTATAATTCTTATTTATACTGAGCCCCGCAACTATACAAACCGGGAATTGCAAACCCTTCGACTTATGAATAGACATTACCTTTACACTGCCGTCGTCCGCTTCCCGCACATCCGGCGGCGAATCCACGTCCGCCGACACTACGTATTTCAAAAAGCCGAATATGCTTCCCGACGTTCCGGCGGAGTATTCATTTGCTATACCCATAAGTTTCATAAGGTTTTCGGCACGTAAACTTCCGCCCGGCATAGAATAAAAGGTATTTACCATATCGGTCTTATCGAGAACGTATGAAACAAACCTTCCTATCGGAATCATACAACTCATACGGCGCAATTCGGACAGTTCCGATAAGAACGATTCGGCTTTTTCGCTTTTTTCGGCATAAAGGCGCAAAGCGGAATACAAACTCATATTCTTGCCCGACGCGCGTATTTCGGCAAGCTCCTGCGCGGTAAAACCGTAAACCGGCGACATCAGCACTTTTAGAAGCTCAACGTTTTTCTGCGGATTGTTTATAACCGAGAGAAGCGCCAGCGCGGTGACAATTTCGGTCGATTCGAGGAAATCGCTTTTGGCAACCTTCGCGGGTATTCCCTGTTGTTTCAAAACATTGGCGACAGCCGTACCCTTTCCCGTAACGGTGGATATTAAAACGCAAATATCACCGTACCTGACAGGCCGCAATCCGCCGTTTTTGTCGCTCAGTATTCTTTTGGATACAACGCTTTTAATGTAGTCCGCTATGGCTTTTCCTTCGCTCTTTATAACCTCTTCGTCGCTTTCGTCTCCGGTTTTATCGACCAGCAGAAAATCGGTATCGGTTTCATTGTTGTTTGGATAATCGATTTTGTTGTTGAGCTTTTCCTGTTCATCGTAAACCAAACCGCCGACGTCGCCCGTCATTATATTCTCAAAAAAGAAATTGACGGTATCGCATATACCCTTACGGCTTCTGAAATTATGCGAAAGCGTTATTCGCTTTCCTTTTTCATTCCCGCCGTCAGAATACTCCCCGTATTCATTTTTCTTTTTAAGGAATATATCCGGATTTGAACCGCGGAATCCGTAAATACTTTGTTTCACGTCCCCGACCGCAAAAAGCTTTTTGGAATTATCAGATATAAACTCGAAAAGTGTATTCTGTAAATCGTTTACATCCTGGAACTCATCGACGAGAACTTCATCGTAACGGGAAATCAGTTCCTTTCCGCGCGCGCTTGCGCATATATTACCGTTTTCGTCAAGCGTGCAAAGCAGATTTGTCGCCATTTGCTCAATATCATTAAAAGAAAAAATATTTTCCTCTTTAAGGCGCAAAAAGAGTTTATCCGAATAATCTTCCAACATTTCGCAAAGAAGCTGCACGGCGTCGGAATAAAAAGCTATCTCATCACCGATTTCGGCACAGCTTTTTGAAAAGAATTCATTTATCCGTTTAATGTTTTTTGCCACGCCCGCTTTAAGCGATTTCATAAGGTCGGTCGACCCGTTAGGCAACTTTGAAGGCGCCGCGCCGCGCACGCACTCCGCCACTTTATTCCAGTCCGCGCTTTCAACCGCTTCGCCGACCGTATCAACTACAAAAGCAAGCGTTTGAGCATACTTACCGAAATCCTCGCGACCGATATTAAACGTTTCATCAGCAAAGCGTTCAACGCTTTTCTTTGCTTTCTTAACCTCGTCTTTTGCCACCGAAAAGGTTGCTTCATACCACGGGTTTCCCGCACCGAAGGGCATGGTGTAAGGCGCTTTCAACAAATCAATATACTTTTTTGGGAAAGGCATATTGATTGTTTTCTCATATAGCCGGTCAATAGTATCTATAAGGTTGCTTTCGTCTTTTTTGCAGTTTGTTATCTTCAAAAGCTTAATAAAACTCTCGCTCGGGTTTTGCAATCTGTCATCTATTATCTCTCTTAAAACGTCCTGTCTTATGAGCGCGAGCGAGTTGTAATTTGCCACCTTGAAATCAGGCTCTATATCGCAAAGCGCAAAGCTGTCGCGAACTATACGGATGCAAAACGAATCTATCGTACAGATATCGGCGGATTTTATAAGATACTTTTGCCGACCTATCAGCTCGTCGTCCGGGTCTTTTTCATATTCTTCGTACAGGCGGTTCTCGATTCGAGAGAGCATTTCCGCCGCGGCGGTTTTAGTAAAGGTAACTATCAGCAGCCTGTCCGCCATAACGGGGTTTTGCCTGTCAGTAAGCATTTTGATAACGCGCTCAACCAACACCTTTGTTTTTCCCGAACCGGCGGCGGCGGATACAAGTATCGTACCCTTTTCCTCTATTGCCGCGCGCTGGCTTTCAGTCGGCCGAAATTCCATCTTCGCTCACCTGCCTTTCGATTTCTTCCAATACTTCCTCCGCGTTCATTTGCTGAACGCATTGATGCTTTTCTTCCTCTATTCTGCAAACGGAACTGTACAGGCAGTATTTGCATACGTCGCCGGATATGCCGTCGACCGGCGCGGCGGAAAAATGACCGTCGGCGATGTTTTTACCCGTCTGTTTAAGTTTAAGCTCAATAAAGTCAAAGATTTTATCGAAGCTTTCTTCAGTGACGTTCTGCGGCTTATACTTCTTCTTATTGCTTTGCTCTATATATTCGCCCTCGCCGCTTTTATCCATCGCAAAAATAAGATTATCATCCTCCGGCATAAATCCGTCCATTCGCCTGTCCTTTGCCTCGTTGCCGTAAGGAAGCGACGCCTGCATATAGAAAATGCCCGCCGGACGTTTACCGAATTTACCGTTTTTGCAAACCGCGTAAAGGTATATCAGCATTTGCATATTCTGACCCGAAAGTATATCGGGCAACTCAAACGCTTTACCGCCCGTCTTATAATCAATAACTCTCACAAAATCGCCGTAGCGGTCAATTCTGTCAACACTGCCGGTAACGGAAATCGAAGTCTCGCCGTCAACCGGAAGCCTTATCGCCGGAATGCTGTCGTCACCGCCGATATAAAGCTCGCATTTTTCCGGCACGAAATCAGACTGCGCAAATTCCTCCTTTATTCTGACCGCGACGTATTTGAGATTCTCGGTCAGAATCCGGGTCTTGAGTTTTAAGTGCGGCGTTTCCATTTCGCGGTATCCCTTAAAAGAATCGAGATATTCCTTTACGATACCTTCAATCATTTCATTTATTTGTGAGACTTCAAGTTCACTGAGCTTTTTGCCCGCTCTTTCGATATATTCCTCCAAAACGTGGTGTACGAGTGTACCGGTCTGCAAAGAATTAAAATCGACTTCGTTAACGTCGCCCGCGGAAAGCACGTACCGGCAAAAATACAAAAACGGACATTTATTATAATCTTCCAGCTTCGACGGAGTAATGCGTATGTTATTGCCGACAAGTTCACGCGAAAGCTCTGTCGGAATATCAAACGAGGGTCGAGTTATATTGCCGTAAATTGACGAAAGTCTTGATTTGTACTCTTTTTTATCCGCGAACGCCGATTTGAAGGTTTCATAATCGACTGACGCATACTCACTGCGGCAAAGACGCGAAAAGGCGTCTTCCCCCGTTTCCGGAATATTGTTTTCGCATAGCGCGTCCGGTTCTTTTTGAGGCGTAATATCGAACCGCTCGGTCAGTTTTTTCAAAAAGTAGGAAGGCTCGCCCGATTTCTGATTACAACTTATGTATACGCCCTTGTTCGCACAGCAAACGCAATTATAAACCTGCAGGTCCTCGTCAATGGCTGAATTGACCGAACAGTCGGGTATATCTATTCCCAAATCGATAAGTTTACCTATTTCCGAAACGGCAAAAACGCCGCTTGCCTGCGGCGCGCGCGGAAAAACGCCCTGATTCGCGCCCAGAATGAATACATAGGAAGGCTTTGCGGGTTGAATACGCTCGGCGGAGCCGAAAATAACTTCATCAACCATTTGAGGAATCATACCGACGCTTTCGATTTCAACGCAGTTTTTGAAAGCGGATTTGAATTCGCCGGCGGTTGAATCGGTTTTAAGGCAGTTTACGAGGCTGTCAAGTATTTTCATTATTTTGGCGTAGGAAGAAATAATGCCGTCGGAAAGCTCCGAGTTTTCGGTAGATTTATACTCTTCCGCTATTTCCGAAAACCTCGGTCTTGCGCTTTCAAGAAGCGTAACGACAGCCCTCGCCATGCTTTTCGTACTGTTCTTGAATTCGTCGCGGAACTTTTCAACCGGTTCAAGCGCGCGAACGCGGATTTCGTTTATCTTTTTTATTCTTTCAAAAAGGACGTCGGCGGGCGTGCGGTCGCTTTCAATACCGTTAGGCGACATATTCCACTCTTTCTCCCACTTCTCGCCGTTTATATTCCAGATATAAACATAGTTTTCAAGTTCAAAGATTTCCTCGTCGCTTAGAAATCCCACTCCGCATTTATGAAATCTCAAAAGCTTTTCGGTCGTAATCGAAGAAACCATATCCATCGCCGATATGACCGCCGCCGCGGGGGGGAACGAGGAAAGCGGCAACCTGCGGTCGCAAAAAGCGCGTATACCGTTTTTTTCAAAAGCGATATTCAATAACTGCTCATAATCTTCGGCATTCCTCGCTATTACCGCGAAATCGCTGAAACGCGCGTTTTTCTCCCGGATGATTCGCCTGATATTACGCGCCGTAAACTGTACCTCGTCATATATGCTTTGGGCATGACATACCGTCAGTTCGTTTTCCGTAATCTCTTTATCGGTTTTGCCGAAACACATAAACTCTTCAACAGCCGCAATTCCGAGAGGCGTCACGTCTTTGTTTTCCGCAATATAATCGCCGTCGTCTTTTACGCCGTACTTATCCGCGAGTTTACGTATTTTATCCTTTGCTTTTTTTACGCTTGCGAAAATTCCCGTTTTCCCGTTACCGGAAACATCGTCGCAAAACGACACCGTAACGTCTTTCGCCTGAGCGAGTATGCGTTCGATTATTCTGTACTGTTGACCGGTAAATCCTGTAAACGAATCAATAAATACATCCCTGCCGTCAAAATAGCGGTTACTTTCGAGCGTTTCGTAAAGGCGCGTCATCCGGTCGACGGAATTCGGGAACTTTTCCGTCATAAGGCGGGTATATTCCTCGTAAACGCAAACGGTATCGTGAAGCTTTCTGTAAAGTATGCCGTCACCCAAATCGGTCGCGGCAACCTTTATGTATTCCGACGTTATCGCGTTCATAATAAATTCGCTTATCGTACTGAGCATCATTTTTGCAAATCCGGAAGAAGACGAATACTTACCGAAATATTTAAGATCGTCACGAACGTTTTTAAGCGCGGCGTTTATAAGTATTATCTTATCGGCTTCGGACAGTTCGCCTTTTGCGCTTCCGCCGTAAATGCTTTCAACCTCATCGCACAGTCGGCTGAAACTTAACACCTTAACGCTTTGCGCGCCACTGTCGCCGAGAAGCGAGAGTATCGCTTTTTCGCTTTCAAAAGAAAACTGTTCCGGCACTATTAATACGGGTTTTTGACCTTCATTTACGCACGTCGCTATTCTGCGGCATATTTCATCCGACCTGTCGCTTAACGCGCGACCCGAAATAATTTTAAGCAACTTAAAACACCTCCGTTTAACACTATACCGGATTGAATGTACCGTAATCGGTACACTTGTATACGAAACGGCAGAAGCAATTTATGCATCTGCCGTATTTTCCGATTTCAGTCTGAGCATGGAACCGGTATTGATTTCACGCTCAAACGGAATTTTCACCGTCATCATGGGACTCGGCGCGCTCTCGATTTCGTTTCCGTTTTTATCGAAAATAACGTGAGCGGGAACGAAAAACGGTTTTGAACCCGCTTCAAGACAGTCGAGATTCGCGCCGCGTGAAAACTTGTTTTTAAGCACCGCGGTAACACAGCCGTTTTCGTAGCCGGTCACTACCGCCGCGATAAAATAATCTCTTATATATCCGGCGCTGCCGTAGGTCTGAGAATTTTCAGGCGTGCCTAAATAAAACCCGGTCGAATAAGTCCTGTGACTTATTTTGTTCAGCTCCTCGCCGACCCACTCAGGGAGTTGCCAGTCGCCGTCGGCGTTTTTAAGGCTATTCAGCGCGCCGCGGTAAGCGTTGGTCGTAACCGCGACGTAGTAATCGGATTTTGCCCTGCCCTCGATTTTTATACTGTCTATCCCGGCGTCAACCATTTTATCAAGGTAAGGCGCCATACACATATCGTTTGCGTTAAGAATATAAGTACCTTTGTCGGTTTCGGTTATATCATAGTACTGCCCGGGACGCTTTTCTTCCATAAGCGAATAACTCCACCGACAGGGTTGAGCGCAGTCGCCCCGGTTGGCGTCGCGCCCGGTCATATAACTCGAAAGCAGACATCTCGCCGAAAACGAAACGCACATCGCTCCGTGAGCAAACGCTTCAATTTCAAGTTCTTTCGGCGTATTGTCTCTTATATGCTTTATTTCTTTTAAGGACAACTCACGGGCGAGCACTACCCGTTTTGCCCCCATTTTATAAAATTCCGAAGCGGTAACGCTGTTTACCACGCCCGACTGTACGGATATATGAATCTCGCAATCAGGCGCGTATTTTTTTATGAGCGAAACCGTACCGATATCCGATGCGATTACGGCGTCAACACCGACGCTGTTAAGAAGGCGCAGAAAGTCGGGCATACGCGACATTTCCTCATCATGCGGCACGGTGTTGCAGGTAATGTGTACCCGCGCGCCGTGTGCGTGCGCATAGTCGACGCCCTCGGCGATATCGCTTTCTGAAAACTTTGCGGCGGCGGTACGCATACCGAATTCCTCGCCGGCGATATATACGGCGTCCGCTCCGAAATCAACCGCGGTTTTAAGCCGCGGCAAATCACCGGCGGGACAAAGCAGTTCGGGAATTCTCATTTTTGTATTAACCATTTACCCTCGTTTTTAAGTTTTGATATCGTAGAATTATGCCCTTGCAACGTTTTGTTATAGTAAAATTTCATAGTATTGTCGGTCACAAAGTAATAATAATCAAAATCAGGCGTTGGATTTATCGCCGCTTTTATTGAATCCAAACTCGGTGAACAAACGGGACCTATCGGCAAGCCGTTGCACTTATAGGTATCGTATCTGTCGTCTTTATGCTCCTTGTCGGGATACTCCATTGTCGGGTCGGACTGAAGCTTTGCAAAGCCTTTTTCCGGGTGCTTCAAACGATTGTAGAACACCGCCGCAACGTTCGCCTTATCCTCGGCACTGCTGCCGCCCGCTTCAAGCTCTATCATTGACGCCAGCGTAATGATTTCATGGAAGCTGTATCCCGAATTCTTTATAGCCTCGCTATACGGCTTGACTTTTTCGTTTAACTCTTTGAGCATCAAATCTATCGCCGCGTGCGCCCGCTTTTTTGAATCGTCATAATTAAAATTAAAATCGTACGTATCGGGAAAAAGATAACCTTCGAGCCGGTAAATTACCGTATCGGGTATCTCTTTCAAAAAATCGTAATCAAATTTTCCGTCGCGCACTTCGCTTAAAAACTCATCTTTGGTGCAAACTCCGTTTTCTTCAAGAGCCGACGCGATATTAAGTTTAGCATCGCCGTTTGCTATACTTCCGCCCTCGGGTATTCTAACGTTCTTTTGCGGTATCTGGGCACGCTGAGTCATCAACTCTTTCGCAAGTCCGCCGTAGCCCATTTCACCGCCTACGGTATGCGGGCCGTAATAATATTTGCCATCATAATGCTTTAACTTCGTATACACTCTGAACAAAAGCGGCATTTTTATAGCGCCGCATTCTTTGAGCTGTTCGGCAATTTGGGCGGTAGACGAACCTTTTTCGATTTCAACGGTAACTTCCTCGCCTCTTGCAAATGCGAGACCCATATAGTCAGCCGCCGCGAAGATAATACCGTAAGCAAGCCCGCCCGATACTATAAGTATCGACAGTATCCATATTATCGCTTTAATAGCGACCGGCATTCCCGATTTTTTCTTTTTCTTTTTTGTTTTTTCAGGCTTAAACCCCGACGGCTGTGCGCTTTCGCCGCTGTCTATTGTAAAACCTTTTCCGATTATAAAAGCATCTTCTTCAAGATTAACTTTTTCCTCAGTAGCACCGTTTTCTTCAATACCGTCGGTTTGATTGTTCAAATCGTTGTTCTGCATAAACTGTCTCCTAATTGTATTTCATACCGCGGCGGAGATTTTCCGCCGTGGCTTCATCCTTAAAAGCGGCAAGAAACAGGTAGCCGAAATCAAGCGCCGCACCGGCGCCGCACGCCGTTATAAACTGACCGTCGCGCACGGCGGGCGAATCCGAAAGCTTTGCGCCGGAAAGATACTTCTCAAAACCGTCAAAACAGGTTGCGCTCTTCCCTTTAAGCAAACCTTTCTTACCGAGAATCGAGGGCGCCGCGCAGATCGCGCCGATTATCCTTCCGTTTTTGAAAGCAAAATCTATCGCCGCGTTTACGTCGACGCTTTTTTCAAGATTAAGAGTACCGGGCATACCTCCGGGAAGAATTATGCCGTCCATATTGGAAAAATCGGTTTCAAAGCTTTCGCAGTCGCAAACGACGGGTATGCCGTGCGACCCGACTACGGTTTTTGAAGCGACGCCTACAGTTTTAACTTCCAAACCGCCGCGCCGCAATATATCCACGGGCGAAAGCGCCTCAACCTCTTCAAAGCCCTCCGCTAAAAACACATAAATCATTTTTTCAACTCCAAAACGTCATTTACAATGGAGAATATCTCATCCGAAATATCATCGGGAGTTCTCGGCTGACCGTCACGCGCGCAAAGCACGGTTTTATAATCGGAATAATCAGCGACAAACTTTGCCGCACGACGACATTTGTTAAGATAATCAACGTCACGTTCGTGAATATCCTTTTCTTTTTCGTCGCCGTGATATCGCCCGGTCAGCAGTTTTTGTGAAACCTCTATCGGCATATCGAGGAATATAACCAAATCGGGTTTCGGTATTCCCACCTTTACGTACTCGATATCATAAAGCCAGTCAAGAAACGGCTTCCACTCGCTTTCGGGCAGTTTAGAGGTCTGGTGTATCGCGTTGGAAGTGGTATATCTGCCGGCTATAACGGCTTTATTTGATTCGTAATCTTTTCCCCACTTGGTTTTATATGAAGCGTATCTGTCCACGCAGTAAAAGAGCGACGCCGCAAAGGGATTGACGTCATCCGCCTTTTCGCCGAATTTACCCGACAGATACATTTTCACAAGCGCGCTTGAATCGCTTTCATAATCGGGAAAGGAAATCGCGGTAATAGGCACGCCGGCTTTTTTAAGTCTTTCTTTAAGAAGCTCAAGCTGCGTTGATTTGCCGCTGCCGTCAAGTCCTTCAATAACAATCAGTTTACCCATTAAGTTTCATTTCCTCATAGTATTTTCTGACTTCAACCATCTTACCGCAGGACATATTGCCTTCGGGACACGCGCCGCACACGCAGGACGGACCGGCTTTTTTGAACAGGTTAGGCGCAACGCCGCACACGAGCTTCAACATCTGATTCGCCACCTCGCGTATTTCCCACTGGGCGCGGTTGCAACAGCGGTGATGAAAAAAATTCATAAGCGAACGCGCATTCATTGTAACCACCATTTTGGTCTCACAGGCGTTCGGAAGTACAAAGCGCGCATCCTCGATCGCTTTCTTTGAAGCCATACGCGCGGCGGTTTTTTCATCCTTACCCTCCGCCAAAAACGCCTTCTTATGCTTTTCGGTCAAAACCTCGGCGATTTTATCGTAAGCCTCTTGCGCCGCTTTCATAGACTCGTTATATATTTCGAGTACGTCAGGCTCCGCTTCGACCTCGGGAGGAGTGACAAACTCAAAGTTTCCCTCTTTAACGTAACGCTGGCTCTTGACAGAAAACGAAGCGATACGGTGGCGCGTTATTTGCGCTAAAAGCGAGCGGGAAACGCCCTCTATTCCGAAAGTGAAAGAAGCGTGTTCAATAGGGCTTTCGTGACCGAGCCCCGAAAGCATATTGACGAACGATTCGACTTTTTCATCGGTAAGTCCGTCTTTCAAATCGGCTATCGTTGACGGACTGTAACAGAGTTTGGCGGCGCACGCAATTGTTTTTTCCGGTTCGGGAGTGTACGCGAGCAAAGTTACTTTTGGCATATTCAACCCTCCACATATTTTTCTACATCTAACATAATAGCAGAAAATCACAAAAAATGCAATTTATTTTATATATAAATTTAATAAATATCATAAAAATGCAAAAAAAGTCTTTTTTTGGCAAAAAAAATGTGGTAGAATATAGAAAACTAAATATTACTCTGGGGGCGGTAATAATGTCAAACGTTGATTTTAAGCACACGCCGTACGGCGACCTCGCCATAGTCAGTATGAGAGGTTGCGAGGATATGGCGGCGAAGGTGGACTACTACCTTAAACAGTGGCGCGATATTCCGGAGGATGAAACCTTTGTTGTAACTCCGAACTGTCCGCGTTTCGGTACCGGCGAAGCGAAGGCGGTACTTAATCACACGGCAAGAGGTCTTGACGCATTTATTATCTGCGACTGCTTCAATTACAGCGTTCAGTATAAAATGTACGGTCAGACCGTTCCGATGAGTCCTGACGACCATTTTCAAGACTTAAAACGTGTTATCGCGGCTTTCGGCGGCAAAGCCAAAAGAATTACTGTTATAATGCCGATGCTTTACGAGGGCAGACAGCACCGCAGAACTTCGCGCGAATCGATGGACTGCGCCATGGCGCTTCAAGAGCTTGTTGCGATGGGCGTTAAAAACATAATTACGTTCGACGCGCATGACCCGAGAGTCAACAACGCCATTCCGCTTGACGGCTTTGATAACGTACAAGCCGCTTATCAGATGATAAAAGCGTTGCTCAGAATTGTTCCGGATATGAAGCTTGACAAGGACCACACAATGATAGTTTCACCCGACGAGGGCGGCATGGGGCGTTGCATTTATTACTCCTCTGTTTTGGGATTGGAACTCGGTATGTTCTACAAACGCAGAAACTACTCGGTTGTAGTCAACGGCAGAAACCCCATTGAGGCGCACGAGTTTTTAGGCAACGATATAGTCGGTAAAGACCTTATCCTTGTTGACGATATGATTTCCTCGGGCGATTCAATGCTCGATATTGCCTCGAAGCTTAAAGAAATGGGCGCGGGCAGAATATTTATTTTTGCCACGTTCGGTCTTTTTGTTGAAGGACTTGAAAAATTTGACGATTACTGCAACCGCGGCATTATAACAAAGGTGTTTACCACCAATCTGATTTACCAGACCTCCGAGTTGTTATCGCGCGATTGGTATTGCAGCGTGAATATGGCGAAATACATTGCTTTACTCGTTGATACTCTTAACAACGACAACTCAATAAGCAAACTGCTCGACCCGGTCGACAGAATCAAAAAAGTTGTTGCGAAGTACAACGGCGAAGAAGCGTAAAAGAACGGTTTTACACGGCGAAAGAGAAAATCTTTCGCCGTGTTTTTTTAATATATAAATCTTTTTCGGTTAAGATAAAGCCGGTGATGCTTTTGAATATAAGGACCGATCTTGTAACCGAAGAAAACATCAGCGCCGATACTTGCGGCGACATAACGACCGAAAAGAAAACCGTGGGCGAAATTGAAATCGAAAAAACCGAAATCAAAAGCGACAGCGCGGCTAAACGAATACGTAAGCCGAAAGGCAAATACTGTACCCTGCGCTTTGAACGGCTCGACGGCATTTCCGAAACCGACGCTCTTAAAAGCGCGCTTGTCGCGACGCTGAACGGGCTTACCGACGTGCGCGATAACGCACTTGTCGTCGGTCTCGGCAACTCGGATATCACCCCGGACGCGTTAGGTCCGTTATGTGTTAATTCTGTTATTGCGACAAGACACATTACGGAAAATCTCAAAAGAACGCTGGGGCTTGAAAAACTGCACCGGGTTTCATGCTTAGCACCGAGCGTCCTCGGCAAAACCGGAATTGAGGCGGTCGATATCATAAAAGCGACCGCCGACGCGATATGCCCCGAAATTATTATCGCCGTTGACGCTCTCGCGGCAAACACGCCGAAAAACCTTTGCCGCACCGTTCAGATGACCGACAGCGGTATTGCGCCCGGCTCGGGTGTCAAAAACCGACGCGCCGCGCTCTGCAAGGAAACCCTCGGCGTGCCGGTTATTGCCATAGGCGTTCCTACGGTAATCGACGCCGGTTATCTGTCGGACGACCTTAAAACGGACGACGATATGATGGTAACGCCGAAAGAAATCGACCTTCTTGTTTCCCGCGCCGCGGATGTGATCGCAAGAGCGATAAATATGTTTTTACAGCCGTCGCTTACCGAGGATATCATCGAGAGTCTTTCATAAAATATAACCGTACTTCATATAATATTATCGTTATATGGAGGACGCTTAAATGAAGAGTACGTCGTATGTTTTAAGAATTGCCGTAATGTTTTTATGTGTAATCGCCGCTTTCATCTACGGAATACGTTTGCTGTTTTCAGGCGAAAGGCGGCAACCGGCAACCGCGGACATTGAATATGTCAATGTTTTTGCACCCTTACCCGACGATACCGCTTTATCAAAAACGGATGCTTCGAGCGCTTCCGCCGCCGCAGACAGTTCAAAAATCACCGCCGTTTCGGCGGCGGACGGCGAGGTGTTAGGCAAAATCGTAAACCGCACCATACCCGATTCATCCGCAAATTTACAGCAAAGCGGAGTTCATATCAAAAACAGCACGAATCTTCATATCAGTATTGACGAATTGTTATCCGCAAAGCTCGGATACACGGTAAATAAAAACGAAGAGCCGCAAGTGCTTATAGTTCATACTCATGCAACCGAATGCTTTATGAACGAAGACCGCGACTATTACACCTCTGCGGATAAAACCCGGACCACCGACAACAATTATAACGTTACGGCACTCGGCGAAACGGTTACGAATAAGCTGAACGGCGCCGGCATTAAAACTCTTCATGACAAAACACAGCACGACTACCCTTCTTATAACGAAAGTTACTCCCGCGCCGCGACTACAGTAAAGGGATATCTTAATAAATATCCGAGCATTAAAATCGTTATTGATATCCACCGCGATTCTGTTCAGGTTGAATCGACAAAAACTAAACTGACCGCGCAAATAAACGGCAGACAGGCGGCGCAAATAATGCTTGTCATGGGCTCGCAAAGCGGAAATATTAAAAACTTTCCGAACTGGAAAGAGAATCTCAAGCTCGCCGTACGTTTTCAAAAGAATATCGAAAGTATGTATCCTACTCTTGCCCGCCCGCTCAGCCTTATGTCAAGAAACTACAACGAATCTCTGACTACCGGCTCAATGCTGTTAGAAATAGGAACGGAGGCAAACACCTTTACGGAAGCGCAATACTCGGCATTACTCATAAGCGAGGCGCTTATTAAAACACTTGGAAGTTGATTATGAAAAAACTCAAAACCGAAACGTATTATTTTCTTATATCGTTTATACTTACGTCCTGTATTATTTACGGCTTTTTCGGGATATGCGCGGCGTATGAGAATATGTCGCAAACGGCGTTTGGAGAAAGAAAAGCCGCCGTAAGTATTGACGGCGGCAAATTGCGTATACTCGATTTTGAGTTCAGGTTTAAGAAGAAAGAAAAAGCGCCGTCTACTGCAAGAGAGTGAACGGCGCTTTGCGTTAAAGTTATCAGATTTCGGCGAAATACTTAATGGTGCGTACCATCTGGCTTGTATAACTGTTTTCGTTATCGTACCAGGAAACTACCTGTACCTGATAGGTATCGTCATCTATCTTTGTAACCATCGTCTGGGTGGCGTCAAAGAGCGAACCGTAAGTGATACCGATAATATCGGAAGATACGAGCGGCTCCTCGGTGTAACCGAACGATGCGCTGGACGCGGCTTTCATAGCGGCGTTGATGCCTTCAACCGTAATATCCTTGCCTTTAACTACCGCAACGAGAATTGTTGTAGAACCGGTCGGAACGGGAACGCGCTGAGCAGAACCGATAAGCTTGCCGTTGAGTTCCGGAATAACAAGACCGATTGCCTTGGCGGCGCCGGTAGAGTTAGGAACTATATTGACAGCGGCGGCACGTGCGCGGCGAAGGTCGCCCTTTCTGTGCGGACCGTCAAGAACCATCTGATCGCCAGTGAAAGCGTGAACGGTAGTCATGATACCGCTCTGGATCGGCGCATACTTATTAAGCGCGTTAGCCATCGGAGCGAGGCAGTTAGTGGTGCAGGAAGCGGCGGAAATAATTTTATCCTCTTTTGTAAGGGTATTCTCATTAACGCTGTAAACGATAGTGGGAAGGTCTTTACCGGCAGGAGCGGAAATTACAACCTTCTTGGCACCCGCGTCAATATGAGCCTGGCTCTTCTCTTTTGAGCAATAGAAACCTGTGCATTCAAGAACAACGTCAACACCGATTTCGCCCCAAGGGAGATCTGCAGCGTTTTTCTCAGCATAGATTTTGATGGTTTTGCCGTCAACCGTGATGCTGTCTTCACCGGCTACAACCTTATCAGCGAGAGCATATCTGCCCTGCGCTGAATCGTATTTAAGAAGATGAGCAAGCATCGCCGGGCTTGTAAGATCGTTGATAGCAACTATCTCATACCCTTCCGCGCCGAACATCTGACGGAATGCCAGACGGCCGATACGACCAAAACCGTTAATTGCAACTTTTACCATAATTAGAAAACCTCCTAAAAAATTCTTTTCCTATTTTAACCTATCGGGCGCAAGATTTCAAGTAATTTTGACAAATAATTAACTGTTTTTTTATTTTATTATCATTTCGGCGGCTTTTATGCCGTCAACCGCCGCGGAAACTATGCCTCCGGCGTACCCCGCGCCCTCGCCGCACGGGTAAAGCCCGTTTGCGCTGATACTCTGCATTTCATCGTTTCTTATTATCCTTACGGGTGATGATGAACGTGTTTCCGGCGCTGAAATAATAGCTTCGTTATCGGCAAAACCGCTTAGTTTCCTGTTCATAAGTTCAATACCCGATTTAAGCGAATCGGTTATAAAACCGGGAAACAGTTTCCCGACGTCGTAAAGCCCGTACCCGGGTTTAACTGTCGGCTTGACTTTTCCGATGCCGTTTTCGGTCTTACCGAGAAAATATCCGACGTTACAAACCGGCATTTTACCGCCGCAGGCACGGTATGCGCTTTGTTCTATTTTTCTTTGAAATTCAATTCCGGCGAGTACGCCATCGCCCTCGATATCCTCGGACGCCACGCCAACAAGTACCGCGCTGTTGGCGTTAACGCCGTCGCGCGCCTTATAACTCATACCGTTACATACAACGCCTGCGCGCTCGCTTGAAGCGTTTACCACCACGCCGCCCGGACACATACAAAAGGTATATACTCCCCTGCCCGACGGCAGATGAACGGCGAGCTTATAATCGGCGGCGCCTAAGTTCTTATTGCCCGCCGCGTTGCCGTAAAGGGCGCGGTCAATGTCACTTTGCAGGTGTTCGATTCTGACGCCCACGGCAAACGGCTTGCGGCACATTAAAAACCCGCCGTTATTCAAAGCGGTAAAAGTATCCCGCGCCGAATGACCGATACAAAGAAACAGATTCTCGGTTTTTATCTCCTCACCGGAGGCAATAATTCCTACAACGTTTCCGCCAAACGTCAGAATTTCCTCTAAACAGGTATTAAAACGTACTTCTCCGCCGAGCGAAATAATCTCTTTTCGTATGTTTTTTACCACATCGCGCAAAACGTCGGTACCGATATGCGGCTTCGCATCGTAGAGAATTTCACCGTCGGCGCCGAATTCGGCAAAGGTTTCAAGCACGGTGCGAACGCGGAAATCTTTTATGCCGGTATTAAGCTTGCCGTCCGAAAAAGTACCCGCTCCGCCCTCGCCGAACTGGATATTGGAGTTTTCCTTCAAAGCACCGCCCGAAAAAAACTCGCCGACGTCGGCGGTTCTCGTATCAACGTCCGGTCCGCGCTCGATAACAAGCGGGCAAAGTCCCGCGCGAGCGAGGGTGAGCGACGCAAACATCCCGGCGGGTCCGAAGCCAACTACCACAGGTCGGTTTTTCGGTATTTCTTTTGCTTTTTTGAAAATATACGGCGACAGCGAAAAAGGATTTGCGGTTTTATTCATCCGCAAGAATTCGATTTCATCTTTTACGTCAAGTATTACCGAACAGCAAAACTGCGGCTTGCCTTTTTTGCGCGCGTCCACCGATTTCCTGTAAAGACGCGCAGAAACGATAGAGTCTTTCGGCTCTACCGTTTTTGATATTTCGTCTTTTAAGTTGTTAAAATCAGTATCGAGCGGCAGAATAACGCCGTCAAGTTTTATCATTTTTATATACCTTTAATATACTGTCCGCCGCGCAAAAAGCGCTCGAAAACGCGAAATGCAGATTATATCCGCCGCAGTCGCCGTCAATATCAAGTATTTCGCCTATCGCGTATACGCCTTTCTCTGTTTTAGACATCATAGTCTCACTGTCAAAACCGGCGGTATCAAGTCCTCCCGCCGTGACCTGGGAATTATCAAAGCCGGTGGTCGAAACCGCCGTAAATACAAAGTTTTTGATTTGACGGGCGATTTTTTCGATATCGCCTCGCTGAAGCTCCGATACAACAGAGGAGAGCCGATACCCCGCCGCTTTTATGACCGCCTGACCGACGCGCTTATTAAGCGCACCGGATAAAAACTCGTCAAGTTTACGGTACGAAAGCGAGGTTTTAAGATTACTAAGCAATGAAACAACGCCGTCAAAATCGCGGTCGCACATCAAATCAAGCGCAACCTCTTTCTTGCCGTTTCGGCGTTCGGTTTCACGGGCAATCTGTAAAATCGGCGGACCCGAAAGACCGTAATCGCAAAAAAGAACTTCGCCGGTCTCGCGGCGAACGGCTTTGCCGTCGATAATAAGTGTTGCCGCGGCAATAACCTTAATTCCTTTAAGCGAGCGCGAAACATCCGAATCGGTCTTAATCTGAACGATAGCCGGAGTAACCTTAACACGCTTCTCGCCTTTTGATTCAAGCAGTTTGAGAATGCCTCCGTCACAGCCGAGCTTAATTCCGCCCGAATAAAGCCCCGCCGCAAAAATCAGATGACGCGCCGAAAAATCGCCTTTCTCGGTCTTTACAGC
>JAFZIW010000066.1 GCA_017554125.1 Clostridia bacterium
CATTTAATCCACCTGCCTTATATTGAAAAAAATCACAAATTAAATTTGAAAACAGCTTCCCGCAAACGTTTTTTTACAGCGTTATGCGCCATAGCCAAAGCAATCGCGCGGGAAATACCGCAAAGTTGCAGCATATTGATTATTATATGAACGAAATAGAATACACGCTGGCTGTTTCCGCCGAAAACCGCCTTTAACGAAGGAACAGTAGCACATATTTTTGAATCGTGATCACCGTTTTGCAAAGGATGAGGCAAACGCAAAAAACGACGGGATTAACGGTTGTTTTGTAAAGTTTTCACAAATGTTTTTTTGTTATGTTGAGAATAAACTTGACATTTGCCGTTAATTTCACTAATATTATAGCATGAATTCGTCAAAATTTATATAGATATAATTGCGCGATTTTAGCACAAAAGTAAGATTATTGGAAATGAAAGGTAAGAAAAATGGCAAAAAGTACAAATAATTTGGCCAGCGTAAAAACCGATTGGATTACAAACGAACATCTGAAAATAAACAACTGCGCATCAATAACCTATAAATCCGCACCCGCGCGAACCGTTCGCCCGAACGGGCGCAAAGACTATTCGCTTTTCTTTATAACCAACGGTTGCTGTTATATCGACATAGACTCCGATTCGCCGAAAACCGTAAAAAAGGGTAACGTAATCATATACGCGCCAAACATTCCTCAGGATTACTGCTTTTTGCCGAAAGACGCTTCAACCCACGTATATATCCACTTTACCGGGACCGATTGCGAATCAATTTTCCGCAAGCTCAATCTGCCGCAATCAGGCGTACTGAATTTCGCAAAAAACAGCGAAATAGAAAACTACCTTTTTAAGCTTTGCGAATCGTTTGACAACAGTGATTCAAGGGCAACCGTCTATTGCCAGGGGTTACTGCTCGCAATACTGAGTCTTCTCGCGCCCGCCGACAGTCGAAAACGGGACACGAACGCTCAATACTCAAAAGCCATAAACAATATCATAGGTCAGATACGAAGCAAACCCTCCGAAAATTACAGCATTGAAAAATGGGCGAAGGAATGCGGCTTTACGCGCCCGTATTTTATACAGGTTTTCAAAAAGACTACCGGTATGGCGCCCCATCAGTATCTGACAAAAACGCGGATAAAATACGCCAAGGAAATGCTGCTGTTTACCGATATGCCGATATCAAAGATCGGTAGCATTTGCGGATATACCGATTACAACTATTTTTCGAGAATTTTCAAAAAGACCGAGGGCGTATCGCCCGTGCAATACCGGAAAAAGAAATAATCAAACCAATGAAAGCAAAATTCGTTTTTACGGGTTTTGCTTTTACATTTTGCTTAAAGCATCGAAAGTACCGTTTCCTTCAAACGCAGTATCTCGCTTTCGCTCATCGGCGTATCGACGAAGACTTCTTTTCCGAGAGTTTTGTTTATCAGCGCGAGTACCTCTTTTCTGCCGATTTTTTCTTCAAGCATTTTAAGAGCGGTGTAATCATCGAAGCCGTCGCGCATAGCTTTAATGCGCTGGCTCGGAACGGCTTTACCGTCAAGCGACGGATATACGAGAAAACACGTACCGGGAGAAAGCAGATATGAGCAAGGCTCGCTTAACGGGTTGATTACGCCGTGAGAAAGTACGTCGTAATAGTAATTGTAACCCCAGTGTAAGAATCCCGAAGCGCCCGCGACGTACATATGAACGCCTATCATACGGTTCCTTACCTGCGGCAGGGTTATAAGGCGGTTTGAGTTGCCTTCGGTTATTACGCCGCCGGTATAATAAACCCAGAATTCGCAGCCGCTTTTCGAAAACTTTTTCATATCCTCGGATATCTCGCGAACTACCGGGATATCAACTATTTTCTGTTCACAGAATTTGAAGCTGCTCATAGCGTCGATAGTTTTAATATCGGGGTATATTTCTTTTAACTTTTGCCGCGCGGCACGGTAATTTTCGAGTGCCTCCTCGCTCGGCTCATCCGATATATGAAAATATATGCGTTCTTTAATGCCGAGTTTCTCGAGAACCGGCAGGAGCGCCTTTATGTAAGCGCTTAAAAAGTCGGTATACTCATCGCTTTTAGCATCGCACGACCAACCGAAGATTTGCTTAAACTCACCGTCTGCTTCGGCGAAAATATTAGGACAGTGCTGCGCGCCCCACTGGGTAAAGAAATGGGAATGCTCAAAATAACGTATCCCGTTTTTAAGGCAAATTCTTACAAATCTTTCAAAGAGTGAAAAATCAAACTCGTATTTGCCGCCGGTACGTTTAACGCCGACGAGCTGAACCGTTTTTCTGCACTTGCCGCGACGGGTATCAAGAGGCGGCGTAAAAGCGGGCGTAAGTATCATATTGTTGCCGTTCTTCGCCGCCGTGTTTATAAAGCTTTCAATTATTTCAAAATGACGGTCGGAAAACATTTCCACACCGTAGACGTCGGCTATCGCATCGCAGTAGAACCAGTTGGTGCAGGTGACCGCCTGCTCTTTTATCGCGGTTTCCTTAACGCTAAACGATATTTTCTCGCGCGAAAGTTCGGCATTATCGGTAAGCGAGCGAAAAACGCATTCGAGCGTATAGTTACCGGGCGCCAGTTTATTTGAATCGGGGTTAATCTCCACCCAAAGCGCCTGATAAGCGCTGCCGGCGTTGAGCGTTACTCTCTGCCCTTCCTCAAACCAACGGTGACAGCAATTATCCTGTTCAATGACCGTATTCTTCGAGAGAACGTAAAGCGGGTCGGGATAAAGCGAGGGACGGTCGGATACAAGCTGCGCTTTGTCTACACAGTTAGGCACGGGGTTTATTATCGGCACGTTGCCGATTTTATAAACGTTAATTTCTTCCGCCGGAAAATCGCCTTCGATTCTGAAATATACCGGCACAACGGTACGTTCACCGTTGCCTTCAAACCTGTATGAAACTTTGAACGAATACGGTTCGCGGTTAAGAACCGTCGCCGCGGACAGTTTATCACCGGTAATACACTCGGGAAGTATTTCCGCTACCGCTGAGTAAATACCGCTTTCAAACGCTTCTCTTTCAGTTCTCTTTTCCTCAAACAATCTCATTACCTCTTACAAATACTTTCTTCAGATTAAACTCGCTGTCAAATATCAGAATATCCGCGTCTTTGCCGGGTTCGAGCGAACCTTTGCGGTCGGCGACGCCGATAATTCCCGCCGGAGTAAGCGAACAGCTTTTTGCCGCGTCACAAATCGGTACGCCGTAACGCAAAGCGGTTTTGAAACAAACGTCCATTGTCGCCACAGAGCCCGCAAAAGACGAGCGGTCAAGGAGTTTTGCGACGCCGTCTTCTATCATAACGGGCGTACCCGTTTCGCTTTCGCCGAGCACCGAACGTTGTACGTCGGTTCCGGCGGCGCGCATGGCGTCGGTAATCAGGGCGGTTTTAGACGCGCCTTTTATTTTGAAGCAAAGAAGCATAGTCTCTTTCGGGATATGCTTGCCGTCGCCTATAAGTTCGACCGTGAAATCATCGCAAAGATACGCCGCTTCAATAATACCGCCGTGTACCACCTGTCCCTCTTTATGTTCGGTGGTGGTACTGCAGTAAAGATGGGTTATATGGGTAAAGCCCTTGCCGAGATACTCAATGGCGGTCTCGGCGTTGGCGCCGCTATGACCTATCGACGCGAGTACGCCGTTATCTTTCGCCCACTTTGCGAGAACGTCCATCTCGGGCAGTTCGGGCGCCGCGTCAATACGGACTATGTGATTTTTTGAAAGCCTACGCCAGTTTTCAAGCTCATCCAAGTCCGGGAGCTTTTGCTCGGTTATCGCCTGAGCGCCTTTTGCCGCCGAGGAAAAATACGGACCCTCAAGATGAATACCGAGCAGCTCGCTGCCGCCCTCGACGCCGCTCTGAACGGCGTTACCGACCGCTTCTATTCCGCGGCAGAGTATTTCATCCGGGCAGGTAAGCGTCGTGGCGAGCAGAGAGGTCGTTCCGTGCTTCGCGTGGGTTTTAAGTATATTGCTTATCGCCTCGGGCGCACTGTCGAGAAAATCGTATCCGCCGCCGCCGTGTACGTGAATATCCACAAACCCGGGAAGCACGTATCCGCCGCCCGCGTTGATAACGGTGGCGTCGCCCGGTATACTGCTTACGATACCGGATATCCTGCCGTCAAAGGCAAGCGCTTTATCTTCAATAATCTCATCCGGCGTAACGATTTTACAGTTGGTTATTACTCTCATTTCTTGTTGTAGACCCTTATTTTCGGAACAACGTCGCCGTATATGGCGTCCGCGCAGGCATAAACCGTGCAGTCCTTATGGTTTCTGAAAAGTGAACACGGAACGTGACAGCTCACTTCGCCGTGGAGCACCTTACGAAGCATGGCGGCAAGCCAGTCGCGCGGCATCAGGATACGGATTCTGTCAGACATGAATATTTCCTTCATACCGACCGTTATGCACTTCTCGGGTATGGCGTCGAGATTCGCGCCGCAGTTCATATACGCGTTTATCGTACGGGTCTCGCGCGTTATTGAAAGCACACGCGTCGGGCGCGCCAAGAATTCCTCATCGGTACAAGCCTCACCCGGCTCGGGCGGCTCGTTGAAAGCAAAATGGCCGTTGATCCCTATACCGCCCCAGGTCATATCCGGAGCGCCGTACTTTTCGATAAGGCGCATACAAACGCCTGTGTCGTCGGGGTCGGGGAAATATCTGTTTTCCGGCAGGACGTTGAGCTCATCGTCAATAAGGCTGTAGAAGATTCGCTCCATACCGCCTCTGAAAGAAAGCGGGTCGGTTTTCGGAATATATTTGCCGTCCTTGCCTATGTACTCATCCATATTCATAAACACGCAGTTTTTAAGACTGATGCGGTATTTATTGATGAGGTAAACGAGCACGCTGTATCCGCCCAACGGACCGTAAGGGATTATCATAAAGGTAGTTTTCCCCTTGGCGTTGTTTTCCTTAATGACGTCGAGCATTTCAAGCGCCATTTTCCAGTAGATATCGTGTTCGGTATTGCATCTTTCAAGTTTTATTGAAGAACCGTTGCCGAGTTCCTCGGGTTTAAGTAACGTTATGTCCATAAGGCACACTCCCCCAAATTGTTTTATATTTTAATGATATAATACTGTACTGTTTTTTTCAATGTATTTTTTGCTATTTATTAGCACAAACTTGCTTTTTCTGCTTTTTTATGATAAAATGGGTATACGACGACAAAGGAGTAGAAAATTATGCCGAAAATAGCAACCTCGGAGCGCATTACCGACGCTCCTCTCGAGCTCAACAGCTGCGGCGCTCAGATACTTTCAAACCGCGTTTATTCGACCGAAAGAAAAAGAATAGACTATTCGCTTATGTACGTTGCCGCGGGAAACGCGGTAATGCGGGTAAAAGGGAAAAAAATCGCCCTGTCCGCGGGTGAAGCCATGCTGTATCCGCCGGACACACATCAGGACTACTGTTATTTGGCGGGCGGCGGAGTAAATAAATGGATACATTTTTCCGGCAGTCTCGCCGCGCCGCTCGGCGACAAGAACGTCCGTAAAATAGCGATAAAAAAGCGCAGGGAATTTGAAAGCGCGCTTAATAAACTCATTGACGCGTATAACTGCGTAAGTCCGCAGAAGCACCTGCTTGAATACGGTTATCTTACGGTTATTATCGCGCTTTTAATTGAGAATGATTCGATAGATTCCGAACAGCATATCAAAAGCAGAATAAGCGAAGCGATAAACTATATTCATCTGAACGCGTTTTCCGAAGTTGATTTTAATAAGGCGGCAAAAATCTGCTATATGGGGCGTGACCGTTTTAATCACGTATTCAGAGAAATGACCGGATACCCGCCCAACAAATATCTGACGAAAATAAGAATAGACCGAGCGAAGCAGCTTTTATCCGACGACGGTCTTACTGTAAAAGAGGCGTCCGAAATAGTCGGATACACCGATTTGAACTATTTCAGCAGAGTTTTCAAGAAAACAACCGGCATTTCCCCGAAAAATTTCGGCAAAACAACAAATTAGCACAAAACGGCGCGGTTCCGATATGGAACCGCGCCGTTAATATGTTTTTCAATATCTATTTTACGACCAATTCTACGGGGTCGCCGCACAGACAGTTTCCGCCGATAAACACCTCGAATTTTCCTTTTTCGAGCAGGTATTCGCCGTCTTCGCCGTAGAAGCCCAAATCGCCGTAACCAAGGCAAAAATCGATTCTTTTCGACTCGCCTTTTTTAAGAAAAATCTTCTTATAGTCTTTAAGCTCCCTAAGCGGTCTTATCACCGAGGCGACCACGTCTTTTATATATAGCTGTACGGTCTCTTTACCGTCAAAATCGCCCACGTTTGATACGGTGACGGAAAGCTGGACTTTTTTGCCGTTTTTCAGTTCCTCAAGCGAAATTTCGGCACAGTCGCATTCGCTTTTTCCGTACTCGAACGCGGTATAGGAAAGTCCGTAACCGAACGGGTAAAGCGGCGAGGAATCGCCGTCAAGATAGCTGTAAAACGGACCTTCACCGTAATAACTGTTACAGGGGCGGCCGCTTGACGTTACGTTGTAATAAATCGGAATATGAGTGGGTTTTCTGGGGAAAGTGACCGGCGTTTTGCCGCTCGGCACGACGTCGCCGAACAGTATATCTGCGGCGGAAGCGGCGGTTTTACTGCCGCTGTGCCATGCGTAAAGTATCGCGTCAAAATACTCCTCGACGTTCTCGAGCGCCAGCGGTCTGCCGCAGAAAAATACGCCCACTACGCGCCGTCCTTTTGCACGCGCTTTTTTTATAAGTTCTATCTGTGAATCTTCAAGCGATATATCCGAAACCGAGTGATTTTCGCCGGTTTTAGTATAGCTTTCACCGAGAGCGAGGACGATAACGTCGCTGTTTGCGCCGCTTTCGAGCGCGGCGGAATACTCAAACCGACCGTTTGCCCTTTCGCTTAACGCCTCTTTGAAATTCTGCGTTTTTTCCGCGTCGCCGTCAAGCGTCCAGGTACCGAGCAGAGTTCTGCGGTCCTCCGCAAAAGGACCGGCAAGCAGTATATCGGTATCCTTTTTAAGCGGTAATACGCCGTTGTTTTTAAGCAGTACCATGCTTTCATCCGCAAGCAGTTTCGCATCCGCCAAATGGGCGCTTTCGTCATATTCCGTGCGCTTACAGTACGGGTTTTCAAACAGTCCCATCGCAAGCTTTACGCAAAGTATACGGCTGACGGCGGTATCTATTTCCGCTGCTTTTACCTCACAGCTTTTTACGAGGTCGCCGAGGTTTTCAATATAGCACTTATCGCACATATTAAGGTCAAGCCCGGCGTGAATCGCTTTTTTGGCGCAGTCGCGTCGGTCTTCGGCAAAACCGGCGTGTTCAAGCTGTTCTACAGCGCCCCAGTCGGACACGACAAAGCCGTCAAAATTAAGTTTTCCCCGCAGTATATCGGTAAGGTATTTTTTACCGCCCGTCACCGGCGTACCGTTTATATCGTTAAACGAAGACATTACGGTAGCAACGCCCGCGTCGACCGCGGCGCGAAAAGCCGGGATAATGTAATTATAGAGCGTACCGTCTGATATTTCGGTGCGGAAATAATCTCTGCCGCTTTCGCTCGCGCCGTAGCCGAGATAATGCTTCGCGCAGGCGACTATACTCGTATCGGCTTTAAGGTCGTCGCCCTGAAAGCCCTTTACGCAGGCGGTCGCCATACGACTGCCGAGGAGCGGGTCTTCGCCCGGTCCCTCCGCTATTCTGCCCCAACGCGGGTCATGACATAAATCGAGCATAGGCGAAAAAGTCCAGCGGATAGAGTCGTTAAGCGCTTCCGCCGCTATGTTTTTATAGCATTTTTCGACAAGCCGTTCATTAAATGAAGCGGCGCTCGCAAGCGGTATCGGGTAAACGGTCCTGTGACCGTGGATAACGTCTCTGCCGTAAATCATCGGTATACCCTTACGGCTCTGCTCAACCGCGATTTTCTGCAAATCCTTATACAGTTCGATATTAACGTGCCCCTGCGGGTCGTTGCCCGCGGTGGCGGAAGAAGCAAGAATGATTGAACCTACGCCGCCGTTTTTGATAAGCTCGCGCAGTTCATCCATTTTATCGGTATAAGGCGTAATCGTGATTTGATTAAGCTGTCCGATTTTTTCATTCAGCGTCATATCGGACATTATTTTTTCAGCCTGCGGCAGATATTTGCTAAACATAAACTACTCCTACTCAAAATAAGTATTCATTACATCCATTGTAAAACGCATTTCAGGTTCAAGTTCACTGAGTATCAGATACTCTTCTCTTGTATGACAACCCGGACCGTTCATGCCGCCTATGCAAATCGCCGGTATACCCTTTGAAAGCGGATAGTTGGCGTCGGTCGAGCCGGAGCGGTAGCGTGGCTCTTTGCCGAGAATTTCGCGTATTGTCTTTTCCGCTTTGCTTACAAGCGGTCGCATTTTTTCTTCCGTCGTATTGCCGCACGGCCGCTCGCCTAATAGTTTTATGTCAACCGTTATTCCTTTTGCGCGGTAGGCGTCAATTACGTCTGAAAACTCTTTTTTCATTATTTCAAGGCACTCGTAATCATCCGAACGGTACTCGAAAAGCATTTTTGCCTCTTGGGCAATCGTATTGACCGATGTGCCGCCCGAAATCAAACCGACGTTGTAGGTGGTTTTCGTATCCGGCTTATCGGGCACTTTTACCGAATAAAGAGTTTCTATCATCGAAGACAGATACTCTATCGCGTTACGGTTGCCGAAATCGCCGTAAGAATGCCCGCCTTCGGTTTTTACGGTCACTTCGTACCTGTGTGAACCGACGGCGCGGTTTACTATGTAACCGCCTTCCGCCTCAAAGGTTATCAGCTCTTTTATACGCTCGCCGTAGGTATCGACTATTTTACGCGAGCCTTTAAGATTTCCGAGTCCTTCTTCGCAGGAGTTTGCGACTATCAAAAGTCCGGTTTTCGGTTTAAGCCCGTTTTTTGCAAAATAAAGCGCGGCGGTAAGCAACACGCAAAGCGGCGTCACGTCATCGGTAATACCGGGACAGCGATAGTATTCCTCCTCAACAACAAGCGGAAGCGGCGTGGTGTCGGGAAATACCACGTCGGTATGCGCCATAAGGACGGCAAGGTCATTGTCGCCGGTATCGTTTAGCGACCAAATAACGTTTTTCGCGTCGTCGGTATGTACATCGGTTATTCCGCGGTCAAAAAGATATTTTGTAATGTACTCCGCGCGCAGATCCTCCTGACCGGACGGAGCGGGTATTACCGCCAGTTCCCTTATCAGTTTTTTGAGTTCTTCGAGGCTCTGCGCCGCGTAATTACTCATTTTTTCGTTTATCATTATGCTTATCCCTTAAAAATCGAGTATTGTTTTTTCGCCGTAAACGCCTTTCCAATCCTTATCGAAGCCGGCTATCGCCGCATCGGTCATAGGATGGGTTATAACGGCTTTGAGTATATCGGCGGAAACGGTTACGCACTGGCAACCGACAGCGGCGCACCTATGCACCTGTTCGGCGTTTTTGAAGCTCGCCGCAAGCACCTTGCAGGGCAAATCATGAATGGCAAACTGCTCCGCAATCTGCGCCACGACCTCACAACCGTCGCCGATTATGTTGTCAAGACGGTTAACGTAGGGCGCAACGTAGTCCGCGCCAGCTTTTGCGGCGATTAACGCCTGCGCCGGCGTGAATATAGCCGTCATCAGTACCTTTATGCCTATTTTTTTAAGCTCCATAGTAGCTTTAAGTCCCTCTTCGTCAATGGGAATCTTAACGCCGAAGTTGCCGCCGGATTTTTCGTTTAAGAGCTTTGCTTCCTCAACTATTTTATCGGCGGTTTTTTGAACAGTCTGGGCAAAAAGAATCTTATCGGGACCGATAATATTCCTTATATCATTTATAATTGCCCAAAAATCCCTTTTCTCCTTCGCTATGATAGAAGGGTTGGTCGTAACGCCCGAAAGCGGGTAAAACTCGTTACAGTGTTTAATGTCGGCAATGTTGGCGGTGTCTAAAATGTATTCCATAATAACTCTCCTTAAATAATTTCAATGTCTAATATGGTACAAAGATTTTTAATGACCTCTGTATTGTCACCGTAGGAAATAATATAGTGCTGGCACATTACGTTTTGAGCAAACTTTTCAACGTCAGGAAGGAATATCTGAAGTCCGGGAAGCTGGGGCGCCGGTTGAGTCCAGCCCGCCTCTTCCCACTTGGGCGGCGTTTTACCCTCGCCTACTACGAGATGCATTTTATATTTGCCGTTATCATAAAAGAGTCGGCTCATTGTAACCTTTCCGGGTTTAACTTTTGATACGTTGAGTATACCCTCGGAAAGCTCGCCGAAAGCCGCCGGCATAACGGTTGTCTCGCCTTCGGTTATCTCTTTCGGGATATAGTCGGGAACGCCCGCAAGCACGCTGTCGGAGAAAAACTCGTAGAATTCAAGATATGCGCCGCACTGACCGGTAAGCGCGCGTATCATAAGCTGAGTAACGTTACCGAGACAGTCGTTCTCAGGTATGGTCGATACGCCCTCGCAGTCGGCAAGGAGCATAAATATCGGCGCGGGCGGGAAACCTAAAAGCTTCTTCATACCGTCAACGTCTTTAAGGGATATGGCTTTGTATCCGCGTTCGTCGATAAGCGATTTTACGGCGAGATAGTATCCTGCCGCCATTTCCATTCCCTCGCGTTTCGCGGGTTTTAAGAATTTCCACTTGGACATAACGTTGTCGATGACCGCCGCCTTCTGTTCGGCGGTTATTTTATCGTAACGCTGTTTTATTTCAAGCATTTCAAAGGTTTCTATTTCGGGACCAATCTCCCTTTTAAGAGAAGAACCGTCGTAAAGCGTACCGTAAAGATTCATATCGCGGTAACCCGCCATACCTACGCGGGCAAAACGAAGTTCTTTTGCGGCGCCGGCGGCTTTTGCAAAAGAGGCAACCTTGCCGGAATTTGAAGGCAGACCGATTATATCGTAAACGTATTTGAATTTATAACCGAGATCGGCAAAGGTTTTGCGAAGCGCGCTCGTCCCCGCCTGGTCGGCGGTGGTGACTATTCTGCCATCCTCACGCCAGCCGCAAAGTCCCCATAAAACCATCGGTATATGGCGGTATCTTTCCGCCACCTTTACAACGGCATGGGTAGGTATCCAACCGGCAATGCAAAGCACCAGGCAGTCAAAATCTTTACCCTCAAGCGCGGCGTACGCCTTTGCTATATCCTTCTCCTCATAATCGTCGGTTACAGGATAAACGCTTATAAGGTCAAGTCCCTCGGCTTTAAGC
>JAFZIW010000067.1 GCA_017554125.1 Clostridia bacterium
AAAGCGAAATAAACACCGGCTGCGGTTTTCTTGACCATATGCTGACCCTTTTTGCCTCGCACGGAAGGTTTGATTTGACCGTTTTATGCAAGGGCGATACTCACGTCGATTACCACCACACGGCGGAGGATATCGGTATCGCGCTCGGCTCGGCGTTTTGTACGGCGCTTGCCGATAAGCGCGGCATTCGCCGCTACGGCGATATACTGCTTCCGATGGACGAGACTCTGATTCTTGCCGCGGTCGATTTTTCCGGCAGGGCAAGTCTTGACTTTCTCGTGGATATGCCGACGCAAAAGGTGGGCGATTTCGATACCGAGCTTGTAGAGGAATTCTGGCTCGGCTTCGTACGCGAGGCGAAATGCTCGCTTCATATAAGGAAGCTTTCGGGTAAAAACACCCACCATATAATCGAGGGTATATTCAAGGCGGTCGCGCGATGCTTCCTTTCGGCGGTATCGGTTGACGAAAGGTTCAAGGACAAAATACCCTCAACAAAAGGAGTTCTCTGATGATAGCGATAGTCGATTACGGCGTGGGAAATCTTTTTTCCCTTAAATGTTCGTTTGCCGCGGTGGGAGAAAACGCCGTCGTCACAAGCGATAAAACCGCGATTAAAAACGCCGGTAAAATAGTTTTGCCGGGCGTCGGCGCTTTCGGCGACGCCGCGCGGAAATTAAAAGCGCAAAACCTCGATAAATTGCTTAAAGACGAGGCGGCGGCGGGAAAACCGATACTCGGTATTTGTCTCGGTATGCAGCTTCTTTTCGACAAGAGCTTTGAATACGGCGAGCATGAGGGGCTTTCCCTTATCCCGGGCGCCGTTCGCCCGATAGGCGACGTTATAGGCGACGGGCTTAAAATCCCCCACATGGGCTGGAACGAGCTTCGCTTTTGCGGGCAAAGGCATAATCTTTTTAAGTATTTAAGCGACGGCGATTACGTTTATTTCGTTCACTCGTATTACGCCGATACTCCGCGCGAGTACGTTCTTGCAACCGCCGAATACGGCGCGCCGCTTACCGCGGCGGCGGCGAACGGCAACGTGGCGGGCTGTCAGTTCCATCCTGAAAAAAGCGGCAAAACGGGGCTTAAAATATTAAAGGCATTTTGCGAAACGGAGTAAAAGTATGATAATTCTACCCGCCATTGATATAATTGAGGGAAACGCCGTACGGCTTTATATGGGCGATTACGAAAAGAAAACCGTTTACGGAAGCGACCCGGTAAAAATCGCGCTCGATTTTAAGAAAAAGGGCGCAAAATGGATACATATCGTTGACCTCGACGGCGCGAAGAGCGGTAAAACCGATAATTTCGGCGTGATAGCCGATATAGTGAAAAAGTCGGGGCTTTTTGCGGAAGTCGGCGGCGGCGTGCGGGATATAAATACGGTCGAAAGATATGTTTCGCTCGGAGTAAAGCGCGTAATTCTCGGCACGGCGGCGGTAAAAGACCCCGGCCTCACCGCGGAAGCGGTGCGTCGGTTCGGGGAGAAAATCGCGGTCGGTATCGATATTAAAGACGGCTTCGTCGCGGTAAAGGGCTGGACCGAAAAGGCGGCGTTTACCGCCGAGGAATTCCTTACGCAAAGCGAAAAAGCGGGCGTCGGCACGGTGATTTGCACCGACGTATCGAAGGACGGCGCAATGCGCGGCACAAATACCGGGCTTTACAAAACGCTTAAAAGCAAAACCGGAATAAACATAATCGCCTCGGGCGGCGTCTCCTCGCTTGACGACGTTTCGGCGCTTAAAAGCATCGGCGTTTACGGCGCGATAATCGGCAAGGCGTACTATACCGGAGCGATTGACATAAAAGAAGCGATAGAGGTTGCAAAATGATTACCAAAAGAATAATTCCCTGCCTTGACGTGCGTGACGGCAGAGTGGTAAAGGGCGTGAATTTCGAGGGACTGCGCGAGGTCGACTCGCCGGTCGAGCTTGCGAAATATTACAGCTCCTGCGGCGCGGATGAGCTTGTTTTCTACGATATCACCGCCTCGTCTGACGGGCGAAAGCTTTTTACCGATATTCTGCGCGAGACCGCCTCGGGCGTATTCATTCCGCTGACCGTCGGCGGCGGCATAAACACCACCGATGATTTTGAGCGGGTGCTTTCCTGCGGCGCGGATAAGGTCAGCGTCAACACCGGCGCAATAAAAGACCCCTCGCTCATTGGGCGCGCGGCAAAGCTTTACGGCGACCAGTGTGTGGTGCTTTCGGTGGACGTAAAACGGGTCGACGGCGTCTTTCGCGTTTTCGCCAAAGGCGGCAGGGAAAACACCGGGCTTGAAGCGATAGAGTGGATAAAACGCGGCGTGGAAAGCGGCGCGGGCGAGGTCGTACTTAATTCCATTGATACCGACGGCGTAAAGCGCGGCTTCGATATAGAAATGCTCGAAGCGGTCTGCGAAGCGGTCAGCGTGCCGGTGATAGCGTCGGGCGGCGCGGGCAGTATAGAAGATTTCATAACGCTTTTCAAAAGCGTTCCGGGCGTGGACGCGGGGCTCGCCGCCTCGGTTTTCCATTTCGGCGAAATAGAAATTGCAAGGCTTAAAGAAGAAATGCGCAAAAACGGTATCAGCGCAAGACTCGGAGGATAGATATGATAGATATAAAGGAACTTAAATTTGATGAAAAAGGGCTTATTCCCGCGATAGTGACCGACGCGGACACCGGCAAGGTGTTGACCCTCGCCTATATGAACGAGGAAAGCCTTAAAATATCAATGGAAAAGAAGCTTACCTGCTTTTTCAGCCGCTCGCGCAACGAGCTTTGGCTTAAAGGCGAGACCAGCGGCAACTATCAGCATATAGTTTCGATTACCGCCGACTGTGACCGCGACGCGCTTAACGTATCGGTGCGCCCGGAGGGTCCCGCCTGTCACCTCGGCACGGCTTCCTGTTTTTGCGATAAGGTTTTCGAGAACGAAGACGAAAAGGTCTTTTCCTACGAATACCTCTACGACCTGATAAAGGGCAGAAAAACCGATAAAAAGGAAGGCTCGTATACCACCTACCTTTTTGAAAAGGGGCTTGATAAAATACTCAAAAAAGTCGGCGAGGAATGTACCGAGGTCATAATCGCCAGCAAGGCGCGGGATAAGGCGGAAACGGTCTACGAGATAGCCGACCTCGCTTATCACGTAATGGTGCTTATGATAGAGGCGGGCATAAGTCTTGAAGATATCAGAAACGAGCTTGCTTCCCGTCACGTTATTGATAAAAAAGTTAAGCAGGAGAAAATGGTCTGATGTGCCTTAAAGATTATCACGTTCATACCGCATTCAGCGACGGCGCCGACACGCCCGAGCAGGTGGTCCTCGCCGCCCTGAAAAAAGGGCTTGCCGAAATAGGGTTTTCCGACCATTCGTATATTTCCTTGCCTTCGGAAATCGTATATTGGAAAGAAAAGGAATCAGAGCCGCTTTATAAGGCGGAAATCGCCCGGCTTAAAGAAAAATACAAGGACAAAATCAAAATACTTTGCGGAATAGAACAGGATTATTTTTCCGACCACCCCGCGGAAGGGTATGATTATATTATAGGCGCGGTGCATTTTATAAAGGCGGGCGATATTCTTATCGGTGTTGACGAGCCGCCCGAATATACCCTTAAAAGCCTTAAACACTTCGGCGGCGATATTTATACCTTTACAGAGGAGTATTATAAGCTTGTCGCGCGCGTAGCCGAAGTGACAAACTGCGACATAATAGCCCACTTTGACCTTGCGGCAAAGTATAACGACGGCGGCGCGCTGTTTGACGAAAGTCACCCGCGTTACGTAAAGGCGTGGCGCTCGGCGGCGGACGCGCTTCTTAAAACCGGAAAGCCGTTTGAAATAAACACCGGCGCAATGGCGAAAGGGGTCAAAGCTTCACCCTGCCCGAGCGCGGAAATAACCGCTTATCTTAAAGACCGCGGCGCGAGGTTTATCCTCGCCGGCGATTCGCATAAAAAAGAAGATTTGTGCTTCGGCTTTGAGGAATACCGGCATTTGATTTCGGAGTGAAGACAGTGAAAAGAATAATGTTCGTCTGCCACGGCAATATTTGTCGCAGTCCGCTTGCCGAGTTCGTGATGAAGGACCTCGTGAGCAAATCGGGCAGGGAAAAAGAGTTTTATATCGCCTCGTCCGCCACGAGCTTTGAGGAGGAGGGAAACCCAATTTACCCGCCTGTTAAAGAGCTCATGCGGCGGCACGGCGTCCCCTTTTCCGAACACCGCGCCACGCGGCTGAACGGTGATGATTACGAAAAATACGACCTGTTCGTTATTATGGATGAAAACAACCGGCGAAATATTCGCCGGATTTTCCGCGACGACCCCGAGGGTAAAATACATACGCTTCTTTCTTTTGCCGGGGAATGCCGCGACGTCGCCGACCCGTGGTATTACGGCAATTTCGAGCAGACGTATAACGACGTGCTGACCGGTTGCGCGGCGCTCTTAAAACATCTTGAAAAGGAATAAAAAACAGAAGCGGTAGCTTTTAGGAAAGCTGAGTGTCCGCGGCAAAGGAAGGGGAAAGAATGAAAGTTTTATCGGTAGGCAACAGTTTTTCCGAGGACGCGCAAAGGTGGCTTCACGAAATTTCCCTTTTCGGCGGCGAGCGAATCGATACCTTTAACCTGTTTATAGGCGGCTGTTCGCTTTGTCGCCATACGGAATGTATCGAAAAGGGCGGTAAAGATTATATTTTGCAGGGCAACGCAAACGAGCGTTTAAGGGAAATTTCCGCAAACGAAATAATCGAAAACGAAAAATTTGATATCGTCACGGTTCAACAGGTCAGCGGGCTCAGCGGCAGACCGCAGACCTACGAGCCTTACCTCGGTATACTTTTGGAATATATTAAAAAACATCAGCCGCAGGCGAAAATCTATTTTCATGAAACGTGGAGCTACGAAATCGATTCGACCCACGGCGATTTTGCGTTTTACAACCGCGACAGCGGCGAAATGATAAGGCGTATATCCGACTGCGCCGAGGCGGTAAAGCGGGCGTACGGTATTCCGGTTATCCCGGCGGGAGATTTTATAGAGTATCTGCGCGAAAACGTAAGTCAGTTCGACTATCGCGGGGGCGGGCGCTCCCTTTGCAGAGACGGCTTTCATCTTTCGCTCGATTACGGCAGATTTGCCGCGGCGGCGGTATGGTATAAAACCTTCACCGGCGAGACTGTGAAAACCGAGCCGTTTCTTGAAGCCAACCCCGATTTTGACGGGGACCTTTTGCAGGTTATAGCCGGGGCGCTTGACCGTTTTCAAGCGGCAAACGTATAAAACACGCGGCGGGAATTTTCCCGCCGCGTATATCGAAAACGCGCAAGCGTTTATATCGGATGTGTAAAATACATATATCGAACGGCGCAAGCCGCATATCGAAAAAAGAGTGACTGCCTCGGCAGTCACTCTTTTTATCAGAATATTTCAACGTCCCAGTCAGATATCAGATTGCAGACATCAGATTTCAGACAATAAGTGCGGCAAAGCCGCTCCTATTTGGCCCATTGTGTAAAGGG
>JAFZIW010000068.1 GCA_017554125.1 Clostridia bacterium
CGTCTTTTTATCTTCTGTCATTCCCTGCACCCAATAACGCTCTCTGGAGCGGCGAACATACCAGTTGCTCATTTCGTCAACAAAGGTATCGAGCGCTCTTGCCGCCTCGGGTATGCGGTAGTTGGCAAGATTATCGTCAACCGCTTTTACCATAGAATTTAGCTTAGATAAAAGCCATTTATCCATAATGGTAAGGCTATCGGCGTTCAGTGTATGCTCACGCGGGTTGAAGTTATCAATGTTAGCATAGAGGATATAAAAGGCGTAGGTATTCCAAAGAGTACCCATGAATTTACGCTGTCCCTCAATTACCGCCTTGCCGTTAAAACGGTTCGGAAGCCACGGTGCCGAGTTTGTATAAAAATACCAGCGTATCGCATCGGCGCCGTACTTTTCGAGAGCGTCAAACGGGTCGACGGCGTTGCCCTTTGATTTTGACATCTTCTGACCGTTTTCATCCTGAACGTGACCTAATACAATAACGTTTTTGAAAGGCGCTTTGTTAAATATAAGCGTTGAAATAGCGAGCAGCGAATAAAACCACCCGCGGGTTTGATCGACTGCCTCTGAAATAAAGTCCGCCGGGAATTGAGATTCAAAAAGTTCCTTATTTTCAAACGGATAATGATGCTGTGCAAAAGGCATTGAGCCGGAATCAAACCAACAGTCAATTACCTCGGGTACCCTGTGCATAACGCCGCCGCACTTGGGACATTTAATTGTCACCGCGTCGATTTTCGGTCTGTGAAGTTCGATATCATCCGGGCAGTTATCAGACATACTTTTTAATTCGTCAATACTGCCTATCGCGTGTAAATGACCGCAGTCGCATTGCCATATATTAAGCGGAGTACCCCAGTAGCGGTTGCGTGAGATTCCCCAGTCTTGAACGTTTTTAAGCCAGTCGCCGAATCTGCCTTTGCCTATGCTTTCGGGTATCCAGTTAATTGTATCGTTGTTTTTTATCAGGTCATCTTTAACGTCGGTCATTTTAATGAACCACGATTCACGCGCATAGTAAATAAGCGGTGTGTCGCATCGCCAGCAGAACGGATAATCATGCTCGAATTTCGGCGCAGAGAACAGTAGACCGCGTTCTTCGAGGTCAACTAAAATTTTCGGGTCGGCGTCTTTGACAAAACAGCCGCCAAATGGCGTATCATCTGTCATATTGCCTTTACCGTCCACAAACTGAACAAACGGCAAATCGTATCGCCTGCCTACTCTGGCGTCGTCCTCACCGAAAGCCGGTGCACAGTGAACAATACCGGTACCGTCAGTCATTGTGACATAGTCGTCACACATCACGAAAAATGCTTTTTTATGCTGTTTTTCCGCAACAGGCGCGGCGCATTCGTAAAGCGGTTCGTATTCTTTGTATTCGAGTTCGCTGCCGGTAAATTCCTCGAGTATTTTGTATGCGGTCTCGCCATCCCCGGCAAGGGGTGATAAAACTTTATCAAGCAACGGCTTTGCCATATAGTAGGTATAACCGTCAACTGCTTTTACCTTACAGTAGTCTTCATCGGGATTCACGCAAAGCGCGACGTTTGAAGGAAGCGTCCAAGGCGTAGTAGTCCAGGCAAGGAAATACGCCTGCTCATTCTTTACCTTAAAGCGAACTATCGCACTGCGCTCTTTAACGGCTTTGTATCCTTGCGCGACCTCATGAGAAGAAAGTGGCGTTCCGCAACGCGGGCAGTAAGGAACTACCTTAAAACCCTTATACAGCAAACCTCTGTCAAATATCTGTTTGAGCGCCCACCATTCAGATTCAATAAAACTGTTGTGGTAGGTTACATAGGGATGCTCCATATCAGCCCAAAATCCGACGGTTTTGGAAAAATCTTCCCACATTCCCTTGTATTTCCAAACGCTTTCCTTACAATGCTCAATAAACTCTTCAAGACCGTACTGCTCGATTTGCTCTTTGCCGTCAAGTCCTAAAAGCTTTTCGACTTCGAGCTCAACCGGCAAACCGTGAGTATCCCAACCGGCCTTACGAGGAACCATATAGCCCTTCATTGTGCGATAACGCGGAATCATATCCTTTATAACTCGCGTAAGCACGTGACCGATATGCGGCTTACCGTTAGCCGTCGGCGGTCCGTCATAGAAAACATACGGTTCACCCTTGGCGCGGGACTCAATACTGTTTTCGAATATTCTTTCTTTTTCCCAAAACTCCTTGATTTCTTTTTCCTGTTCAACAAAATCAAGATTCGGCTTAATTTCTTTGTACATACTTTAGCTCCTTTGTAAAACTAAAATAACCCTGTCCACAATAGGACAGGGAAAAACCGCTGAAACCACCTATACGGACCGACATCCGCGCTACTGTAACGGGTATAGCATCCGGCAAGCGCTACTTGGAATCTTTCACGCCGCGGTTCGGGAGTGATTTAGCGCAACAGCTTTGCCGACCTTCCACCGCCGCCGACTCGCTTGAAAAGCAACCAAAAACGCTACCGTCTCCGTCATAACCTTTTTACTTAGTTATAATATCACAAACATTTCCAAAAATCAATAAATTTTACAATTAAAAACATATTGACTGTTATCTACCGCTATGTTAAAATTTATTTGTAAACTTTCGGGTCTTATTTTACTCAATTCATTTATGAATCGGAGGTCGGTTTCATGAGAAAAACAGTCAGAATTTCAGCGACAGTTCTTTCATTATTCATTTTTGTTTCGTTTTTAATGGTTAATTTCCCTGCTGCCGCCGACAGCGGCGATTATACCGGCGGTATGGAAAGTTTTGACCATGACCATAATTATACTCCTGCGGTTACCAAACCCACCTGTACCGAAAAAGGTTACACGACTTATACTTGCTCCGTTTGTAATGATACCTATATTGCCGATTATATTGATGCTAACGGACACACAGCCGGTAATTGGCTATTTGACGAAACGTATCACTGGAAGGTATGCTCTGTATGCCAAGAAGAGATTTACAAAGAGGCACATACAGAAAGCGAATGGATTATCGATATTCCCGCAACAACCGAAGC
>JAFZIW010000008.1 GCA_017554125.1 Clostridia bacterium
AGTTCTATACCGCTTATAAGGAAGGTGACGTATTTAACGTTTCTGTCGAGCGCAAGAGTCTTTGCCGCGGTGCCGTCGCATTCAACACCGGCGGCAACGAGGCTCTCTTCACTGTAGAGCGTTTCAAAACTATCGGAAGCGTAAACGTCGAAGGTATCAATGCTTGTTGTGTAACCCGAATAGATTTTCAACTCGCCTATATAGTATGTATCGTCGAGCGTGTATTCAACGCCCAGATACCTCGGCGGGTCCCAGTCAAGCGCGGTCTGACAATCATAGGTAGTCGTCTTGTCGCCGTCGGTAAGGTTGGTTATCGTTTCAGCCGATATATGGGTCGCATCTCCTACATAGTGATTTGACGGATAGAACTGCACGCAGCGCGCGGCACTGACGTTGCTTGCAAGCACATTTACCGGAGTGAATCCGGGTTCGCCGGGTTCTGAGCCGCTTTCTTCCTCGGCGGTCCACGCTTCAAACTCGGCGATACGCGCGTTGTACGTATAGCCGCTTATAAGGAAAGCAACATACTTAACGGTTTTGTTAAGTGTTAAGGTCTGTGCGCCTGTGTCGTCGCAGTTTACACCGGCGGCAACGAGGCTGCTTTCATCGCTATAAAGATCCTCAAGCGAGTTAGAAGCATAAACGTCAAAAGTATCAATATATGCGGTATAACCCGAATAAATCTTGAGGTTGCCTACGTAATAGGAATCATCAAGGGTGTATTCGACACCGATATATCTCGGAGGATCCCAGTCGAGGGCGCCGTAGCAGTCTTTCCTTTCGGAAGTATCGCCGTCCGTTAGGTAAGCCATAGTCTCCTCGGAAATTCTTGTGGAATCGCCCACATAATGATTCGACGGGTAAAACTGAACGCAACGAGCCGAATCAAGGTTAGTGCGTAAAAGGTTTTGCGGTACAAATTCATTTGCAAATACAACCGACGCCATCGGCACGGCAAGTAGCATAACGCAAAGCGCCAGAACGACCGCCGAGCCTTTTTTCAAAAAACTCTTAATCATAATAGCCCTCCTGAATTTTTATTGTAAATTGCGGGGAAACTGCCGTAAAAAGCTAAAAACGTTTCGGAATTTTAACCTTGCGCATAAATCGGCAAAAGAACCGCGACGTTACTTCCCCCGTTTAACAAATATATTTTAGCATAAATAATATGTCAATGCAACAATATTATTAAAAAAAGCCAACATTTTCATATAATCTATGGATATTACAAACAAAACTTTGTTTTATGTGTATAATATCAAAAATAATTGCTGTTTTTTAACATTTTTGCCTGATACGGCAAAAAATCGAAAGGGAATAAAAAAAGAGCCGCTCAATAGCGGCTCAAATACTTCCTTTTATCAGAAAGAAATACGGATATATACCGTTTACCCCTCGCATTACGACGAGAGGTATAAATCATATAATTCAACTTAAAGCTTGTTTCCGCAATTGGGGCAAAACGGAGTTTTAGAAGTAAGCGGCTTTCCGCAATGCGGACAGAAACCGGTGGCATACTGAACGTTCTGTGCACTATCGGGTTGATAACCGCTTCGATATCCCTCTCCCACTTTTTTAGCGAAATATTTAATAACGTCGCCTGCAAGACACACAATCGCCGTTACTACACCGCCTATCCATGCAAACAGGACTACGGGTACGATCGGCGAAAATCCGCCGCCGTCAAAAACGCTCCCCGTAGAAATAAGAAGTATCCATACAACTAATGAAATTGCAGCTACAACAAGTGCAATATAACCTATTTGCCTTTTGTTCATATAAGTATACCTCCCTTTGCGGCTTATTGCTGCAAATAGTATTAAGCATTTTTTGTTATCAATAATTATCTTTTACAATTTCAAAATACGCCTGCGGATGATTGCAAACCGGGCATACTTCCGGAGCGGCGGTGCCTACAACGATATGACCGCAGTTACGGCATTCCCAAACCTTGACTTCGCTCTTTTTGAAAACCTCTTGCGCCTTTACGTTTTTAAGCAGCGCGCGATAGCGTTCCTCGTGGTGCTTTTCTATCTGACCGACCGCGCGGAATTTTTCCGCAAGCTCTATAAAGCCCTCTTCCTCGGCGGTTTTAGCGAAATCTTCATACATATCGGTCCACTCATAATTTTCGCCGTCAGCCGCCGCGGAAAGATTTTCCGCCGTATCGCCGATTCCCTCTAACTCCTTAAACCACATTTTAGCGTGTTCTTTTTCGTTATCGGCGGTTGAAAGAAAGATAGCCGCTATCTGCTCAAAGCCCTCTTTCTTCGCCTTTGAAGCAAAATACGTATATTTATTTCTCGCCTGTGACTCGCCGGCAAAAGCCGCCTGCAAATTTTTCTCTGTTTTGGTACCGGAATATTTACTCATAAAATTACCTCCTGTTCAGTCTTTAATAAGACTATAACACAGGAGGTGAATTTTTTCAATATCAACTTTTCCTTAATCGTCTATTGCCTTATCGGTAGCGCGGTCAAACAGCGCCACGATATCGTCAGACGGTTTTTTATCAATAAGCGATACGATAACGCAGGCGACACCACCCGCGATAAAGCCGGGCAAAAGCTCATAAACGCCGGTCGACTCGCTTAACCAGATAAGCCACGCTATATCCGCCAGAGCGCCCACGGTAATACCGGCGACGGCGCCTTTATAGGTCATACGTTTCCAGAACAGCGAAAGAATTATAGCCGGACCGAACGAAGCGCCGAAGCCGCCCCAGGCGTTCTCGACCATATCCATAATCGCCTGTGCCCCACTGCCCTTTGCGCTTGCGATAAAGTAGGCGACGACCGCGACTACAAGTATAGCGATTCTGCCTACCCAAACGACCTCTTTATCCGAAGCTTTTTTACGGAAAACGGGCTTGTAAATATCGCTTGTAAAGGAAGAAGACGCAACAAGCAACTGACTGTCCGCCGTGCTCATCGAAGCGGCGATTATAGCCGCGAGCAGAATACCCGCGATAAAGCCCGGGAACAGGTCGCGTGCCAACGCCACAAAGACGAGTTTCTGATTTCCGTCGGGCAAAAGCTCGCCCGCAATGTACGCTCTGCCGAGAATGGCTATGCCGACCGCGGCGGAAAGAGCAATAACCACCCAAACAATAGCAACGGTCGCGCTCTTCTTTACCATACTCGATTTCTTTATCGACATAAATCTTACTATGATATGAGGCATACCGAAGTAACCGAGACCCCATGCAAGACCCGAAACGATATCCTGCCAGCTTGCGCCGAAAAGACTTGTTCCGAAATTACACTGTACTGTTTCGCCGTTTTCAACGTAGCTGTATACAACGTTGAAACTTGAGTAATCGAGGTTTTTGGCTATCAAAAGGACTATCGGTACCGCAAGAAGTGCCGCGAGCATAAGAAGCCCCTGGAAAAAGTCGGTCCAGCAAACCCGCCTTGAAGCCGCCCAAAAATGTATAGAGAACGATTATCGCGGCAAATATCAGAAGCGCCGTACTCTCGTTCAATTTCGGAAATACCGAAGTAAATACGGTAGTTCCCGCGACAAAACTTGAAGCAACATAAACCGTAAAGCAAACAAGGAAGATAACGGCGCTTATTATCTGAAGCGCCTTACCGCCGGTCACAAAACGGTTTGCAAGGTACTGCGGAACGGTTATCGAATCGTTAGCCGCCGCTGAAAAACGGCGAAGACGACGCGCGACGAATATCCAGTTAGCCGCCGTGCCGAGTGCAAGACCGATACCTATTCACACTTTACCGAGTCCAAACGCGAGGACACTGCCCGGCAGACCCATAAGCAACCACGCGCTCATATCGGAAGCCTGGGCGCTTAAGGCCGTAACCCACGGGCCCATGCTTCTGCCGCCTAAAAAGTATTCCTCTTCGTTGTTTTTATTCTTGCTCTTGACGTAAAAGAAAACCCCTATTGCCAAAACTGCTACGAAATACAAAACAAATGCCGAAATTTCCACAATATTCCCCCTTAAATCCGGTAATATAATCTGCTTTTTATATTATACGAATACGGATAATGCCGTCAACCGCGCTGAGCGTTTCGGTTATCTCATTTTCGTCAATACCGCTTACGTCAAGAATCGTATACGCAAAATCACCGCGTGATTTATTAAGCATATTTTCGATATTGACGTTGTTTTTAGCCACTATGCCGGTAATGGAGTTAAGCATATTAGGTATGTTTTTGTGTATTACGCAGATACGCTTCTCACTGCTTCTCGGCATGGCTATTTCCGGAAGATTTACGGAATTTGTAATATTTCCGTTTTCGATATAATCTATAAGCTCCTTTGCCGCCATCGCCGCGCAGTTATCCTCCGATTCGGGAGTCGAAGCGCCCAAATGCGGTATGGCTATAACGCCGTCGACGTCAAGCACCTCGTCGGTCGGGAAATCGGTAACGTAAGCCGCGACCTTGCCGCTTTCAAGCGCCGCCTTAATGTCCGAGGAATTCACAAGACCGGCACGGGCGAAATTAAGGATACGCACGCCGTCTTTCATCATGGCGAGGCTGTCTTTATTTATCATATTCTTTGTAGAGTCAAGCAGCGGAACGTGAACGGTAATATAATCGCACTTTTTGAATATCTCGTTTATATCGTAGATATGAACCGCGTTATGGGTAAGATTCCAGGCGGAATTAACCGAAAGATACGGGTCGTAGCCGTAAACGGTCATACCGAGATGGTTTGCGGCGTTTGCCACTAAAACGCCTATCGCGCCAAGTCCTATAACGCCGAGAGTTTTACCCTTGATTTCAGGACCGGCAAAAGCACTCTTTCCTTTTTCAACGAGTTTGCCCACTTCGTCGCCCTGACCCTTTAGGGTCTTAGCCCATTCAATGGCGGGAACAACCCTGCGGGAAGAAATGAGCATACCGGCGATAACGAGTTCCTTTACGGCGTTGGCGTTGGCACCCGGAGTATTGAACACAACTATACCCTGCTCGCTGCAACGCTCTATCGGGATATTATTGGTACCGGCCCCTGCGCGCGCAATAGCTTTAAGCGACGCGGGAAATTCCACGTCGTGAAGTGCCGCGGAGCGGACTATGGCGCCATCTGCGTTTTCAACCTCATCGCCTACCGTATATTTATCGTCAAAGGCGACAAGACCGATTTTGGAGATTTTGTTATAGGTTTTAATCTTATACATTACGCATTTTCCTCTTCAAATTTTTTCATAAACTCTACGAGCTTTATAACACCCTCTGTGGGCATTGCATTATAGATAGAAGCGCGCATACCGCCGACGCTTCTATGCCCTTTAAGGTTGACAAATCCCGCCGCTTTTGCCTCGGCGACGAATTTCGCGTCAAGTTCCTCGTTGCCGGTAACAAACGGAACATTCATAATAGAGCGGTCCTCAGGCACTACCGTACCCTTGAACAGTTTACTGTTATCAAGGAAATCATAAAGGATTTTCGCCTTGTTTTCATTGATTTTCTTCATTTCACCGAGTCCGCCGATTTTCTTTATCCATTTGAACACAAGACCTGCGATATAAATGCAGTAGCACGGCGGAGTGTTAAACATTGAGCCGTTATCCGCATGCGTTTTATAATTGAGCATGGTGGGCGTAATACCCATAGCGTTACCGATAAGGTCTTTACGGATAATAACTATCGTTACGCCGGCGGGAGCAACGTTTTTCTGCGCTCCGGCATAAAGAACGGCAAACTTTGAAACGTCAATCGGTTCCGAAAGAATACAGCTCGAAATATCCGCTACAAGCGGAATATCGCCTACGTCGGGAAGCTCATGGAATTTAGTACCGTAAATGGTATTATTCATACAGATATGAACGTAATCGGCGTCTCTGTCGAAATCTTCCGCGGTGGTTTTCGGAATATAAGAGTAGGTCTTATCCTCGCTCGACGCGACAACGCGAGCGTTACCGTAACGCGCCGCCTCTTTGTACGCTTTATTCGCCCACTGACCCGTTATTATAAAATCAGCCTTATTGTTCCTTGACATAAGGTTAAGCGGTACCATTGCAAACTGGGTTGAAGCGCCGCCCTGCAAAAACAGAACCTCGTAATTTTCGGGAATATTCATTATATCCCTTAAATCTGCTTCCGCCTGCTTGATAATGGCGTCGTACTCCTTTGAACGGTGAGACATTTCCATTACCGACTGACCGGTAGCGCCGTATTCAAGCATCTCGCCCGCCGCTGTCTTCAAAACTTCCTCCGGGAGCATTGACGGTCCCGCGCTGAAATTGTAAACTCTTGCCATAATAATTACCTCCAAAAAAATTAACAAACCCATTATATACATAATATATGTGCATGTCAATACATTTGTTAATTATTTGTCAAAGATTTTCGAAAAATTGTCGTTTGCCGATTCAATTTTGTTAAATAAATAACAATATTGTTTTAGGGATTAAAAAACAGTCCTCTTCGCGTGAAGAGGACCTTTATAATTATGGGGCCATCCGGTATCTTGTAGATAGCAACCTGCTACCGCCGAAAAAGCAGGATCCTGCAAACGCCCCTGCTTTATACTATGTTCAAACGTTTTTTAGGTTACCGGAAAACGTTTTACAAACTATTCGACTTTTGATTTTCTTACAAAGAGAACGCCGAGCGTATTGGCGCCGCAATGTGACGATACGGTACAGCCGGCGCGCGTAACAAACACTTCGTCAAATATTTCCTTTGATTTTACCAATTCCACTATGCTATCCACAACGGCTTTTTCGCAACCGGCATGCGTTACAAACGCTCTGGTCGGCACAAGGTCTTCCCTGTTCTCGAGCCGCTCTTCGGCATACTGTTTTAATACCTCGGCATACTTGCCGCGATACTTTTTACCTACGCCCATTTTACCGCATTTCACTTCAATACAGGGCTTAAGTTTAAGCAGATTCGCGCCCAAAACCGAAAGCGCGGAGCATCTGCCGCCTTTGTAGAGATATTCAAGGCTGTCAATAACAAAGGAAGCGTCAACAAAATCGGCAAGCTCGCGGCACTCCTCGGCGGTTTCTTTCGCCGATTTGCCCGCTTTTACCATATCGCAAGCCGCAAGCACCAACAATCCGCCGCCGGTCGAAAGATTCCTCGTATCGACGACATGGACGTTATCAAATTCCGACGCGGCGATAGCGGAATTGTTATAAGTCGAAGACATTTCAGAGCTTATGGTGAAATGGACCACCGCATATCCGTCATCAACAAACTGTTTGAAAAAATCGGTGCATTCGCCGACGTTTGTGGCACAGGTTTTCGGTAACTCGCCGAATTTTCTATGATATTCATATATATCATCCGGAGTTATATCAACAGTATCATAAAATGTTGTTTCACCGAGAGTAATACTCATCGGCAATATTTTAATACCGTATCTTTCAATAAGCTCTGGGCTTAAATCGGTCGTACTGTCGCTTGTAATAATAATCTTTTCCGCCATTATACTCTCCCCCGTTATACGAAAGGCAAGCCGTTTGACTTGCCTTTCGAGTGGTGCCGGAAGCGGGACTTGAACCCGCACCCTGTCGCCAGGACTGGATTTTGAGTCCAGCACGTCTGCCAATTCCATCATTCCGGCAAAGTTTCAATAAATTTCTTACTTGACACCAAAACGTCACGCGCTTTGGCACCTTAGAGATTATACAACAAGTAGTATATAAAATCAAGAGTAAATTAACAAATAGCGGCGGCAAATATTTGCCGCCGCTCTCTTTAGAGAATAAACTTTCGTGTAAGGAAATCGTCGTAGTCGCCCTGAACCAAAGGTTTCGAGTAATAGTAACCCTGAATGACGTTACAACCGAGCTTTTTAAGAAGCATTAACTGGTCCTTCGTCTCAACGCCTTCCTGCGTTACCTTCATGTTGAGTTCACGACCGAGCTTGATAACGCTCGAAAGCACTTTTAGGTCGCGGTCTTCCGAAAAGCCCTTTAAGATAAAGAAACGGTCGAGCTTGATTTCATCCATCGGCAACTCTTTAAGAATATTGTAGGACGAGAATCCGGAGCCGAAGTCGTCTATCGAGCATTGGAAGCCGTTATTGTGAAGCGTAGTAACCGTTTCGCGCAAACGCTCGTAATCTTCAAAAGCGAAACTTTCGGTAAATTCTATCGTCAGGAAATTATCCGCGATATTATACTTATTCTTTATCGCGATGTAATGTGAAACGAAATCCGGCTCCGACGCGGTAATACGCGAAACGTTTACCGAAATTGGATAAAGCTGCCTGTGCTCCGCGACGGTATTCGCAATATAGATACAAACCTGTTCGTAAACGTATTTATCGAGCTTTACGATAAATCTGTTCTGTTCAAAGAGCGGCAGGAATATACCCGGCTGCATATACTCATCGGTTTCGGGGTTATACCAACGCACAAGCGCTTCGCAGCCGTCCGGTCTGCTGCCTTCAAGGTTGAATTTCGGCTGATAGAACACCTTGAACAAATGGTTATCCAACGCGCTTTGCATATTGACTTCGATATATTCGTTCATGGCGTTGCGCGAATGCAAGCGCTCGTTATACACGCGGAACGCGTCGAAATCAAACGGATAACTTGTGGCGTTGGCGGCGGAAATCGCGCGCTCAACCATTCTTTCAACGGTGGTCGTGCGGTCGCCGGTAGTCTTATAAATACCGCCGTAAGCCGAAAGCGTTATACGTTCGCCGGAGCTTGTTATCTTTGATATGCCGAGATAGGTCGTAAGAGCCTTAAGTCTGGCGGCGAGCGCCTGCTCGTCACGGTAATGGAGAAGCAGTATAAACCGACCGTTGCCGGCGTAACCGTAGGTTTCATGGACCTGCAAAAATCTGCTGTAAAAGTCCTTCATGCGCCGCAGTTCTTCGGTCATCTTTTCTTCGCCCATCTGGTCGGTCATGTAATCAAAATGGCGAATGTCAACCACAATGACCGCAAACTGCGAACCGGCGTTCTGACGGATAATATCGGCGCTGACGCGCTCGAATTTGATTCTTGTAGGACAACCGATAACCTCGTTGTATTCCTTTATGTTACGTATGCGTCTTTCACTTGCACGGAAACTGATTATAAAGTAGACGGCGGCAAATATAAGCATTACGAAGAATATTGCAAGCTCTGCCAGAACCGTACTTACGGTGGAATACGCCGCGCTGTAAACGTCGGTCGATTTATAAACCGAAATTACCGAAAACGGCGACGTTCCGTGTTCGCTGATACCGAGAACCGAAACAACGTTATCCTCGCCCGCGATTTTAACGGAAAACGACCCGGAGCTTCCGTCCGCAACCAGGTTACGCATATTGTCAATGGTGTTTTTATCGTTGATTCTTACTTTAAGAATCTCGTAAATGTTGTTATGCTGCTGAACTTCAAATTCGCCGTTCTTATTTCTGTAAACTATCGAAACTATTTCGCCTTCGGCGGAACAAATCGTCGTCAGCTGTGAATATTTTTCGCTGTCTTCCGAGGGGGTAATGCTGTCAAAAAACGGACCTGTCGGATAGTAAAGAACTATACAGTCGGCATAAGCGCAGTTCTTTAACGGCACGCAGTACGCGACGGCGCTGATACTCTGATTAAAATCTTCAACAACACCGGCGCAAAAAGTCTCGCCCGTTTTGGAACCGACCAGAACCGATTTTGCCTCTCTTGTCATATCGAATTCTCTGTCCCCGAGCGAGTATTCTTTACCGTCCCTGAAATAACGTATAAACATTATTTCTTTGAACTGTTTTTCTTTATTGACTCTACCGATACCGAGAGAGAGTTCGTCGACAGATTCCATGGGCATTCCCATAAGGTTTTCGGCGAAGGTTTCCGACCGCGTACGGTAGGTGTTCATTACTTTTGTAAAATCGTCGGAAGTCTGTTTTGAGTATACAAGACCCAAAACCTCGGCGCCGTTATGCAAGGTCTTTGAGTAACCCGTAAGCATGGCGACACTACTACCGACAAGAACTATGCTTACAAGGCACATTACGATTATTAAAATGCTGTTTATCCGGCTCGTAGTCCTCTTTTGCATAGCAAATTCACTCCAAGATTATTTCTTAAGATTATCGAGTTCCTGCATATGGCGGTGCATTTTATTTCTTTCCGCCTCTATAAGCTCGGTAAAACGGTTGAAATACTCAACGTCCTCATCCTTAGGGGTCTGCTGGGAAAGGATAGCGGTAACGAGCGCCGCCTGAGAACGGATGCGCTTTTTCTCGAGCGCTTCGATATTCTTTTTAGCCCTTTTAATCTGCTTTTTAAGAATTGATTTTTCAAACATTTTCTACACCTGTTCCTTGATCAGTATCGTTATCGTTTTTTGAATCTTCAGCTTTAAGCTTATCTATCTCCGCTTTAATGAGTTCATCGATTTTTTGCTGTTTTTCCGCTTCGGCTTTCTTTTTTGAAGAGGCGTTAAACAGTGCCGAAATATCCTCAAAATAAAGCAGCACCATAATCACCACGACGACCAGTATCGTAACGGTTATACCTATCGGAGTGGTAAATATCCGCCCGAAGAATGACAGCACCGGCAAATTCCGGCAGTATTTGGCAATGACCAAATTCCGCGTTATCGGCTTATCCACGGCGCCGTTATTGTTATCGCCAAGCGTTTCCAACCTGCCGTCGTCGAGGACACGGTTGACTCTGTGGGTATTGAGTTGACCGCCGAGGGTCGGCGATTCAAAGGTTATGATATCGCCCTCTTCTACGTCATTACCGTCGACCTTCTTGACAAGAATATAACTTTTTGCCGGTATAGTCGGCTCCATGCTTCCGGTTTTGACCCACATAAGAGTTCTGTCAAACACCCAAAAAGGTTTACCGCTTATCTTAAAATAAAGAATAATCGAAACAAAAAGTATCATAAGCGCCACTATAACGTAAGTGACGACCGTAAGTATTTTACGAATCTTGGGAGGAAGTTTCATTGTTTTCACCGTTAGATTTAACTTTAACCTCGATATGTCTTATTGTTTTCTTGGGCGGTTTGAGGTCGATTTTAACCTTGACGGGGGCGACGTCTTGCGCGTCTTTTGGCGCGTCTTCGCCTTCACCGTCGGTTTTGACCTTTACCTTGATTTGTTTTGCCTCGCGGGAACGTCCGCTCTCGGTTATTTTAACCTTAACCGGAGCCTTATCAGCCGTTTGCGGCAAGTTTTCATCCGACAAAGAATCATGTAGATCATCCGCCGCAGATTCAGCGGACGCTTGCTCAGTCTCTTCCTCTTCGGCGCCCTCAATTACCACCGGTACCGGCTCGGGCTCGGGAACAAAGGGATGCTCCACCTCTTCCTCGCCGATCATATCCGCGGCGTCAAGCGCAATTTCGAGCGCTTTAAGCATCAGACGGTCGTCGGGCGTCAGCGTATTATAGCGCTTCATTGCCGGTGAATCGGGCAAACGCTCCTCGATGATATCGTATTCGCTTTCATCCCTTTTGGCGAGTTCACCGATTATTTTCGGCGAAATTACCTTATCGGTAAGCGAGGACGCCAACGTTTTATCCGCGTCAAACTCGTTTTTGATATTATACCTGAAAATAAGATACTGGAGGGCGAGCGTTGAATAAAGCTCTTTGATATACTCTTCGTCAACGTTCTCGAGATCCTCTTGAATTATCATGCTGTAACCGGCGCTCTCGTAGCTTTCGATAAACTGCCAAAGAGCGAGGCACTGCCGTAAATCCTTGTTTTTCAGAATGGCGTTGGTACGCATTACCGGCGGTCTTATATAGCTTTGACCCATTTCGCGCACAAAATCCGAATTCGCATACGCGCCGACAATGCCGTTAAGTTTTTCAACCCTGCGCCACAGGTCGGTCGTCTGACTGTAGTTACGCTCCGCCTTATCGTCATCAAACGTACCCGATTCCTGCGCGATTTCAAGGCGGAAATTCATATTGACCTTAACGTCGTCGTGACTGAAGCTGTCCTTAAACTCAATACTAGTGGTTTTCTCATCCTGGCCCGCTTTTTTGGCTATTTCATATCTGCGGTTTACGAATACAAAAAGACGGTTAATAAGCGTATTGATAAACTTATTCTCATACGTCTGCATCGTTTCATCGTGGAAAACGTTAAGGATTTTAGAAGGGATGATTTTATCCCCTTCGATTTTTGAAATAAGATTTGTATGCTGAGAGAGATGCTTTATGGAATTGACCGAAATGTTACGCGAAAGTTCTATCGGCAATACCTCTTCGCGCTCCTCAATAAATCTTGACGGATTACGTATAATCATATCAAGCGAAGGCAACGTATCCTCTATGATATTGACCCACGCTTCATCGATAGCGCGCAGTAAATACCGCTTTTTCAGTTCTATCGTGGCGTTGCCGTCCCTCATCATGGCGAGTATCGCCGGGAAAACGTCGTATTCCTCGATTATACTGTCAATAAAAAACGTTGTATCGTTATAAACACGGCGAAAGGTGCTGCCGCCGCTGTCTTTATTGGTTGACGCTTCCGCCATTCTGTTTCACCCCGGAAATTAAGTAATAGACAATTCTGACGTATACCGTCTTATCAGTACATAGACTTTTGCAGTCTTTGCAGATATTCAATACACTCTTTCATTTCGCCCTTGCCGAAAAGACTGTCCATAAACAGGATAAGTCCTCTGATTTCGTCTCTTATAAGCGAAAGGTTAAGACCTTCAAACTTTCTGAAAACCTTTGTCGCAAGGATATAATCTATACCCTCGATCTCGGTACCGCCGCAAGCGATATAAACCGGAACGAATATCTGTAACTGTTTCATAATACGGTTACCGAACGCGATACGGAATTTTTCAATAACGTAAAGGTCGAGTTTACTGATATTTTCAAGCGTTTTCGCGCTGACGGGATGCTCTTCCGCCGCCTTGGCGTAGAGTTCCTCAACGTATGAATAACTGATGAATTTCGGTTTGGTGTCGGGCGCGGAGAACGGCATACCCTTACTGTCAAGGTTAATTACCAAAGCGCGGTCGTAAACCTTATCGGAAACGGCAAAGGTCGAATCGTCGTTATTCGCGGTACCGATGTACCATACGTTCTGCGGTATCTGGAGTTTGCCGTCAGGCAAATGCGCGGGGTCGCTCGGCCAGGAAGCCGGCACAAGCTCGATTTTCCATTCTTCCGGATTCGGCATTTCAAGAATCGAAAGCATTTCCGCAAAGTAATACTCAACGCGCGCTATGTTCATTTCGTCGAGGATTATTACGTTGATATCGTCGTTGTAAGACGCCTCGTAAATACGCTTTAATACCTCGGTTTCGTTAAACTTCTTCGTAAACTCGTTGAAATAGCCGAAAAGCTCGGTCCTGTCACGCCAGGACGGCTGAACCGACGCTATCGTCGCGTCGTTCTGGAAATATTTGCCGAGCATATACGGAAGCGAGGTTTTACCCGTACCGGAAATACCCTGGAGCAAAATCAGCTTGGTAGACGCAAGTCCGGCTATCATAAGACGTATTGTTTTAATCTCGTAGTAAAGATTCGAGCGCGAGCAGGCGAAATTGCGGATATCGTCGCAAATTTGCTCAAGCGACATCGTGCGGTCATACTCAGGCGCCACGTAGTAGGTGTATTTATCGTCAACCGCTGAAAGACGGAAGAATCTCTTTTCATCGGGCGAACCGATGCTTAAAGTCTTATCATCCTCAGCGACAGTCTCCCCGGCGGCGGTCTGCGTAACGGTTTCAACCTCGGGGCGGTTGGCTTCAAACATATCCCGAAGCTGATCGTATGTAACGCCGGTGGGGTCGATCTTCATGTTGATTATACGTTCCTTTTCGGCATTAAGACGGACGACGTCGCGGTGCAGGTCGGCGATCTCTTCAAGAAGATCCTCGTTGCCGACAAGCGTTTTGCGGAACCGGATATACTTTCTCGCCGCGATAACTATAAGGAACACCAAGGCGACAACAATACCGTAAGTAAGCAGAATTACCAAAATACAAAGCGCCCAGCCGAGCACGTTGAAATTGCTCTTATAATTCGCCAACTGGTTGAATATCGACTTGAAGTTAAAGAGAAATGAAACCGCGCGGAATAAACCCGAAACGCCTTTCCATATCGCCTGAAGGAAGTCGGTCATGAAATCGAAAAACCAAGTCAAAAATGCATCCATACTCGATATATACTCCTAAATAAATTATTATATATAAATATAAACCGGGACTGCCCGCGCGCTTATGCGCAGGCAGACGCCCGTCCGTAGGCATAGCGCGATAATCCGAGCCCACATTTCAGCGGACGAATTTTGCGCTCTACGGACGTATCTGCTAAAAACACATCCTTTCGCACAAGGCGAAAAACTTGCGCGGTTTGGGATGTGTTTTTATATCTTAAAATATTATTCTTCGGAAGTTTCTTCCGCCGCCGGTTCCTCGGTTTCAGCCGATTCTTCCACGGCTTCCGCCGGCTCTTCGACAACCTCTTCGGTAGCCTCTTCAGCGGGTTCTTCGGCAGCCTCTTCAGCGGGTTCTTCCGCTGTTTCCTCCTCAACCTGCGCGGGTTCTTCAGGCTCTACCGCCTCTTTAACCGCTTCTTCGGGTTTGGCGGTGACCTCGGCGGACGCCGCGGCGCTCTGCGCTTTAAGGTATTCGGCTACTGCCTGCTGCTTGATGCGCTCTTCTTCCTCGGCGGTCAATTCCTGTTTACCCTCACTCTTGATCTCGGTGAAGCGCTTAACGAATACTATAAGCTCATAGATGAAGAACAGACCCATCGGGAGAACAACGGCAAGCATAAAACCTTTTTTGGTCTGCAGGAAATCAAGGACTTTGCCGGCGTAAGGTATGCGGAACGAGTAGGTACAGATGATCTCATCGGCTCTGACGATTTCGTAATCCTTTTCGGTAGCAGTCGGGTTGTTATCACCGTGCGTCTTATACTTTACAAAATCAGTATCGTTCTCCTCGGTATTCGGAGCAATTATATCTACAATTCTGTGAGAATTGATCTCATTTTTCTGTCCGTCAAGATTGATATCATAATGATAAGAAATGATATCGTCTTTTTTAAGCTTGCCCTTGGCGTCATCGGTGAGCCGCTTGCCGACAAGCAGGTCGCCCTTATTAAAGGTCGGCGACATCGAATCGGACTGGACCGTAAAGAGCATCCTTCCGCCGATATCGCGGGTACCGTCAGCCTTGGTTGTAGAAACAAAAGTCAGAATCGTTACCACCGCCGCAAAAATGACAAACAGCCATATAATTATGTTAACTATGACTGAAACGACTTTTTTTGCGGATGATTTACCTTTAGCCATATTGAATCCTCACATTCCGTTATGTATTATAACTGAAAAATAAATATAGTCATACCTATATACAGTAAATATAATACAAAATACGCGAAATGTCAAGAAAAATAACATTTTAAGACATAAAAAACACGGTTTTATGTAAAACGCGGTTTTTTATTAGCGCCGTTTTATTCAAAAGACGACCGGTCGCGTCCACCGGTCGTCTTAAGTAATATTTAGCGCTAAATATTATCTTTTTGATTTGCGGCGGGCGGTTAAGCCCGCCGCAGTAATAAATTTGCTAAACCGTTAATTATACGTGGTCATTTACAAAAGCCTGGAGATTGAAGCTAACAGCGCCTGTAAGAGCAGTAGCGTTATCGGTATAAACGTTAGTGTCGTCGCCATTGAAGTAAACATAAACATTGATTGTCTGCGCGGTTTGTGTAACAGTGTCAGAAAGAATGTCAGCAGCGTTGAAAGCTATGTCAGAAGCGGAAGCGCTGAACTCTTTGTAGCCGTTTTCACCAGCAATTACAACGGTGATACCCTTGTTATCCGGAATTGTGATATCGGAAACATAGAGGTCATAACCGGTATCAGCAGAATTCGCACGCAATTTTACACTGTAAGTAGTCTGTGCAACATAGCCGGTGAAAGAATCAATATAATTCTTAGCTGTCATAGCGTTGGTTGCGTTATCGCTGTTGGCGTTGTAACGATAATACCAGTTATCATTGGTGGAATCATCGTTAAGGTCAAAATCAATAATGTTAGCCTTAGCTGTCCATGCCTCATGGTGCGCAGGATAGAGGTCTGCAGCAACGGTGCTTGTTCCGGTTAAGGAGTAAGTTCCGGCATCATCAACGCCAGCAATTTCAAGGAAGATAGCGTCAGATACTGCTGTTACAGACATACCAGTAGCGGTAACTTCAGTGCTCATTGAGAACCATGCGTAGGTCGATGTGCCAAGAAGGATGGCAGAAACGAGAAGCATGCAAAGAGCGGGTATAA
>JAFZIW010000069.1 GCA_017554125.1 Clostridia bacterium
TTATAGCCCTTGCGGCATATATTGCAATGAACGGTAAAAAAGGGCTTACCGTTGTGACAGATTCGGTTACCTCAGACGGGTTAAAAACTTATATAGAAAATACGCTTGGCGGTAAACATTACCGCTACAGGCGCGGTTATAAAAATGTAATCGATAAGGCGATAGAGCTTTGCGAAAAGGGAATAGAGTGTCCGCTTGCTATTGAAACTTCCGGACACGCAGCGCTTAAAGAAAACTATTTTTTAGACGACGGCGCGTATCTCGCCACAAAGATCATTATTGAGGTAGCCAAAGGGACTGATATTTCAAAACTGCTTTCAAATCTTAAAATGCCCGCTGACGAGAAAGAATACCGTATCGGTATAACCGCAACCGATTTTAAGTCCTACGGCGATACCGTTATACGCGAACTTGAAACCTATGTCGGCAGTTTGCCGGGATATAAAATCGCCGACGATAACCGAGAGGGAATACGCGTCTCAAGCGGCGACGGATGGTTTCTGCTTCGTTTGAGCGTACATGACCCGGTAATGCCGCTTAATTTTGAAAGCGATACACGTACGGGCATAGATAAAATGATTTGCGACCTTAAACCTTTCTTTGCAAGATATAAAGACTTACAACTGCCGGAAGGGTTGAGTGATTTTGCATAAGTTTTAGACAAAAGTATTTACTTTTCTGAATAATTTTACAAATTTTCAAAAAACTATTGCATATTTATTCAGAATGTGGTATATATATGCATATAACTTGCATATTGGAGGCAATAATATGAATAAAAAAGAATACAAGAAAATTGTTTTAGCGTATTCCGGCGGTCTTGATACCTCGATAATAATTCCGTGGCTGAAAGAAAATTACAATAATCCTGAGATTATCGCTGTATCCGGTAACGTCGGTCAGGCGGGTGAGCTCGAAGGGCTTGAGGAAAAAGCACTTAAAACCGGCGCATCAAAGCTTTATATTGAAGATCTTACCGAAGAATTCTTGACTGACTACGTATTCCCGTGTGTTCAAGCCGGTGCTAAATATGAAGAGTATTTACTCGGTACGGCTTTCGCGCGTCCTATTATAGCTAAACGCATAGCCGAAATTGCTGAAAAAGAAGGTGCCGACGCCATTTGTCACGGTTGTACCGGTAAGGGCAACGACCAGGTAAGATTTGAACTCGGTATTCACGCGTTTTTGCCTAATATACCGATTATCGCGCCTTGGCGTGAGTGGAATATTAAATCGAGAAGCGAAGAAATTGATTATGCCGAGGCGCATAACGTACCGCTTAAAATCAGCAGAGAGACCAATTATTCAAAAGATAAAAACATCTGGCATTTATCCCATGAGGGACTTGACCTTGAAGACCCGAAGAACGAGCCGCTTTACAATAAAGTCGGTTTTCTTGAAATGGGTGTTTCGCCCGAAAAAGCACCCGATAAACCGACCTATGTAAAGATTCATTTTGAAAAGGGTATACCTAACGCGATAGACGGCGTTAAAATGAATGCAACGAATCTTGTGACTAAACTAAATGAGCTTGGCGGTGCGAACGGCGTCGGTCTGCTCGATATTGTCGAAAACAGACTTGTCGGTATGAAATGCCGCGGTGTTTACGAGACGCCCGGTGGCGCGATAATCTATAAGGCGCATGAAATACTCGAAACTATTTGCCTTGATAAAGAAACGGCGCATTATAAGGCGAATGTTGCTCAAAAACTCGGTGAACTTGTATATAACGCACAATGGTTTTCACCACTTACAAAATCAATACTCGCCTTTGTTAAAGCAACCCAGGAAACAGTCACCGGCGACGTAACCGTTAAGCTTTACAAGGGTAATATTATAAACGCCGGTGTTGAATCGCCTTATTCGCTTTACGATGCGGATATGGCAACTTTTGATGAAGACGACGTCTACGATCAGAAAGATTCTCAGGGCTTTGTAAATCTTTACGGGCTTTCAACAAAGGTCATTGCAAAAATGAAGAAAAAGAACGGTTTGGATTTGTGATATTATGGGGAAAATATGGGCTGGAAGAACTGACGGACAGGTAAATAAAATCGCCGATGATTTTAACTCTTCGATTCGATTTGATTCACGAATGTACAAAGAGGATATCAAAGGCAGTATGGCCCATGCGGCAATGCTCGGTGCAAAGGGTATTATTCCGCAGACTGAAGCTGATTTGATAATCGACGGCCTTGCCGGAATATTGAATGATATCGAAGACGGTAAACTCAAATTTGATTATACCGCCGAGGATATTCATTCTTTCATCGAACAGACGCTGACTGAGCGTATCGGTGAGTGCGGCAAAAAACTTCACACCGCAAGAAGCCGAAACGACCAGGTTGCACTCGATTTGCGTCTGTATCTTAAAAATGAAACCGCTGACGTTACCGATAAGCTAAAGACCCTAATTGGAGCTGTATGCAACAAAGCGGAAACATATAAATCCGCGGTAATGCCCGGATATACGCACTTACAGCGCGCCCAGCCGATTACATTCGGTCATCACCTTATGGCATACGCGATGATGTTTTTAAGGGATGTTGATCGACTTGCCGACGCGAGTAAACGTCTTATTGTTTCACCGATAGGATCCTGTGCACTCGCTGGTACGACCTATGATACCGACCGTTATCTCGAGGCCGAAAAACTCGGGCTTTCCACGCCTTGCGCCAATTCGGTCGACGGTGTATCCGACAGAGACTTTTGTGTTGAGTTATGCTCGGCATTATCGCTTATTATGGCTCATTTGTCGCGTTTTTCCGAGGAAATAGTTTTATGGTCGTCATGGGAATTCAAATTTATTGAGCTATCTGACGATTACACTACAGGCTCGTCAATAATGCCGCAGAAAAAGAATCCGGATATGGCTGAACTTGTTCGCGGCAAAACGGGCAGGGTATACGGCGATCTGATTTCGCTGCTTACTGTGCTTAAGGGTATCCCGCTTGCCTATAATAAA
>JAFZIW010000070.1 GCA_017554125.1 Clostridia bacterium
GCGGATATAACGTAAACGTTTTCCGCTTTTTAAGGCAGTTTGAAAACGCAAAAATCCTACCTATAGGCAAGCGCGCCTGTGAGCGGTACGGCGAGGGATATATTTCGAGCGAAAAGTTTTCGCAAAATGATGCCGTGGCACTTTCAAAACGGCTCTGCGAAGAGTTTTTACGCGGTGATTTCGACCGTCTCGGAATAGTTTATACGCGATATATTTCGATGATGACGCAGACGCCCGACATAAAATGGATACTTCCCATCGAAAAATCAAAAAGCAGCGGCGTAGGCACAATTTTTGAGCCGGACGAAAAGACGGTTCTTGAATTTGCCGTTCCCGAATACGTTTCGGGCGTAATTATGGACTGCGTCCGAGAAAGCTTCGCAAGCGAGGTTGCCGCAAGGCGAATGGCTATGGACAGCGCCGGCAAGAACGCGCGGCAAATCATATCCGATTTACAAATCAAGTATAACCGCGCCCGTCAAGGCGCGATAACCCAGGAAATAACCGAGATAGTCGCAGGAAGCGGCGAATAGATTTAGGAGTGATTTTTTTGGAGAACAAAGTTACCGGCTCGGTCTCTCAGGTAATGGGACCTGTTGTTGACGTTAAGTTCGGCGAAGGCGATTTGCCGGAAATATATAACGCCCTTACCATTCCGATAGGCGAGCGTACCCTCACGGTTGAGGTCGCTCAGCATATCGGCGATAACGTTGCGCGCTGTATTGCAATGTCCTCTACCGACGGACTGCGGCGCGGCACGCCGGTCACCGATACCGGAGCCGCTATAAGCGTACCCGTAGGCGAAGAAACACTCGGCAGAATTTTCAACGTACTCGGCGACGCGGTAGATAACAAGCCGGCTCCCGAAGGCGTGGAGCGTTGGAACATCCACCGCCCCGCTCCCGGTTACGACGAGCTTTCAACCTCCACCGAGATACTTGAAACCGGCATTAAAGTCATCGACCTTATCTGTCCCTACTCAAAAGGCGGTAAAATAGGGCTTTTCGGCGGCGCCGGCGTAGGTAAAACGGTTCTGATAATGGAGCTTATAAACAACATTGCGAAAGAACACGGCGGACTTTCGGTATTCACCGGCGTAGGCGAGCGCACGAGAGAGGGCAACGACTTATACAACGAAATGAAGCAGTCGGGAGTTCTCGCCAACACCTCGCTTGTATACGGTCAGATGAACGAACCGCCCGGCGCGCGTATGAGAGTTGCGCTATCGGGTCTTACCATGGCGGAATACTTCCGCGATGAGAAAAACCAGGACGTTCTTTTATTCATCGATAATATTTTCAGATTCACTCAGGCGGGCAGTGAGGTATCGGCTCTTCTCGGGCGTATGCCCTCAGCCGTCGGCTATCAGCCCACGCTCGCCACGGAAATGGGCGCGTTGCAGGAACGTATAACCTCTACCAAAAAAGGCTCGATAACCTCCGTTCAGGCGGTTTACGTACCTGCGGACGACCTTACCGACCCGGCGCCCGCCACGACCTTCGCGCATCTCGACGCGACCACGGTTTTATCGAGGGCTATCGCCTCGCAGGGTATTTATCCGGCGGTTGACCCGCTCGAATCGACCAGCCGCATTCTTTCCGCCGAGGTACTCGGCGAGGACCATTACTTTGCAGCGCGCGAGGTACAGCGTATATTACAGCGTTATAACGAGCTTATGGATATTATCGCGATTATGGGTATGGATGAACTCTCCGACGATGACAAATTACTCGTCGGCCGCGCGAGAAAAATACAGAGATTTCTTTCTCAACCGTTCCACGTTTCCGAAAAATTCACCGGCATCACGGGAACCTACGTTCCGCTTAAAGAAACGATACGCGGCTTCAAGGAGATAATCGAGGGCAAGCATGACGATTTGCCGGAATCGGCGTTCCTTTACGTCGGCACTATCGACGAAGCGGTAGAGAAAGCCAAGGGTGCGGCAAAATGAAAAACTATCACCTGATTATTTCCACCCCCGAGGGCAACGTCTTTGACGGCGACGCCGCTATGCTTTGCGTTCGCGGCAGTGAGGGCGACCTTGCGGTTCTCGCGGGACATATACCGTTTATTACGGCGGTAAAGGAATGCGAAGGCAGTATCGTTTTTGCCGACAACAGCGAAAAACGCGCCAAAATCGGCGGCGGGATACTGACGGTAAACAAGGACGTTACAACCCTTCTTTCAAGCAGTTTTGAATTCGTTGAACAGTTCTGAAAATACGTTAAGAGCCGCGGGCAAACGCCCGCGGCTTTTTTATTCAAGCTTGAAAGTAGTATAAAATCAAATAACGTAAAACAGTATACAGACAAACTGTAATATACTTCCGAAGACTACAAAGATATGAAATACCGAGTGCATATAACAATGCACTTTTTTACTGGCTATACCGTAAAGTATCGAACCGAGGGTATATACGATACCTCCGGCAAGCAACCAGCAAAATCCGGGCTTGCCTATCGCGCGGACGGCGGATTTGAGCGGGAAAACGATACACCAGCCGAGCCCGATATAACAAATCATTGAAAACACGTTGTATTTTTTCAGATCTATGGCGTTGAGCGTTATGCCTATCGCGGAAAATCCCCACACGATACCGAATATTATCCACCCGAGCGCGGTATTATACTCTCTGAGCGCAACGAGTGAAATGGGCGTATACGTCCCGGCTATGAGCAGGAATATGGTGCAGTGGTCTATTACCTGCATTACCTTTTTCGCGATTTCGGGTTTAAGTCCGTGATATACGCTTGACATGGTATAAAGCACCACCATAGAAAAGCCGTAAATAAAGGCGCCGACTATACGGTAGGCATCGAACCTCATAAACGCTTTTATCACACACGCCGCGAGCGCAATTACGCCGAAACCGCCGCCGACTATATGCGATACCATATTGAATATTTCCTCGCCCCTGGTGTAATCGGGCAATTTCCGGTCTTTTAGTTTTATTCGTTTCATTTCGCACCTCTGCCCTATTATACTGCCCTAAAAACAATATGTCACCCTATCTTAAACTTTTTTGTATCTACAAAAAAGAATCTCAAAATAGAGTGACATTTTTAATTTCTACGGTCAGTAGAGTTTATTTTTCGAGCAGCATTTTCATTATATCCGGGCCGTTTTCGACAAAATCGCCGGTGCTCTCCGCGGTCTGCTCGGTAAAGGTACTTACGCCGTCAAGCCGCCTTCGGCTATCGTAAATCAAAAACGGTACCGGCTCGCCGCTGTGCGTTTTAGTGGCGATAGGCGTGGGGTGGTCGGGCATTATGAGTATGCGGTAATCGTCGCCGCTCCCGCGCAGATAATCAAGTATCGGCGCAAATGCGCGCGAATCGATATATTCTATCGACTTTACCTTGTTTTCCGGCTCGGCGCGGTGACCGCACTCATCGGGCGCCTCAAAATGCATATAAACCAAATCGCACCCGGATTTGAACGCGGTTATACCGGCATTCGCCTTACCCTCGAAATTCGTATCGATATAACCGGTCGCGCCCGCAACCTCCGGCACCGCCATACCGGCGCACTTACCTATACCTTTAAGCAGGTCAACGGCGCTTACCACCGCGGCGTTTACGCCGAATTTCGCCTTGAAGTTCTCTACCGACGGCTTTGTTCCCTCTCCCCAGAGCCAAATGGAATTGGCGGGACGAAGTCCGCGCTTTTTACGCTCGATATTTACGGGGTGACAGCTTAACAGCGCGTAGCTCTTTTTCATAAGGTCAATAAGCGGCGCGGCGTTTTCGCTCTTGCTTAAATACTCGCCCACTTTTTTGCCGCTTATATCGTGCGGCGGAGTCATATTGCCGAGGTCGGTCGTGCCGCCGTCGACAACGAGACAGTGCCTGTAGCTTACGCCGGAATAAAACTTATACGGCGGTTTTCCGAAATGCTCGTCAACCGTTTTGATTATCTTCGCCGCTTCCTCGCTCGAAATATCGCCGGCGCAGTAATCGACCATCGTCTTATTCTCATACGGCTCATCATCCGAGAGGGTTACGAGATTACAGCGCAGCGTAACGTCGCTGTCTTTAAGGTCGATACCTATTGACGCGGCTTCGAGCGGCGAACGCCCCGTATAGCATTCGCGCGGATCATATCCCATAACCGACAGATTCGCAACGTCGCTACCGGGTTTAAGTCCCTTTGCAACCGTACGGCACATACCCACTCTGGACACGCGCGCAAGCGCGTCCATATTCGGCTTGTTCGCCGCTTGCATCGGCGTTTTGCCGCCGAGAGCTTCAACCGGCGTATCCGCCATACCGTCACATAAAAGCACTAAGTATTTCATAACATCAAACCTTTCCGTCCAATATATAATATCACCGAGCCGCCGTTTAGTAAAGTAAAAATAAAAAATATTTTATTTTCAGTAAATTTATGGTATACTCTACTTGTAATCTCTATGGGCGGAGGTGAAAAAATGGAAATACTGTCTCCCGCCGGCAATTTTGAATCGCTGGTCGCCGCCGTGCGCTCGGGCGCAGACGCGGTATATCTGGGGCTTAAAGATTTCAGCGCAAGAAGAAACGCCGAAAACTTTGACCTTGAAGAGTTTACGCGGGCGGCTGAATACTGTCGCGTTCGCGGCGTTAAGGTTTACGTTGCGCTGAACACGATGATAAAACAAAAGGAAATACCGGTCGCGCTGTCCGCCGCTAAAGAGGCATACGCCCGCGGAGCGGACGCGTTCATTGTTTCCGATTTGGGACTGATTTCCGTTTTAAGAGAAGCCCTGCCTAAAGCGGCGCTTCACGCCTCTACACAAATGACGGTGCATTCGCCCGCCGCCCTTAAAGCCCTTAAAGCTCTCGGAATAAAGCGTGCGGTTTTATCCCGCGAAATGAGCCGCGAACAGATACGTGAGTTCTGCGCGGAGGCAAAACGGTACGATATAGAGGTCGAGGTGTTCGTTCACGGCGCGCTTTGTATGTGCGTTTCGGGACAGTGTCTTTTATCGTCGGCGCTCGGCGGAAGAAGCGGAAACCGCGGGCTCTGCGCGGGGCCTTGCCGACTTGAATTTTCGGCGAAAGGTCGCGGACGTTATGATTTAAGTCTTAAAGACCTCTCGCTTACCGCCTATCTTAACGAGCTGAAAGAAATGGGCGTCGCCTCCGCCAAAATTGAAGGCAGAATGAAACGTCCTGAATACGTCGCCGCGGCGACCGCCGCTTGCAAAAAAGCGCTTGAGGGTCAAAGCGACAGCGAGCTTACCGGCGCGCTTAAAGACGTATTTTCGCGTTCGGGATTTACCGACGGTTACTTTAAGGGCAAACGCGGCGCCGATATGTTCGGTATAAGAACAAAGGACGACGCGGCGGTTTCGTCCGGCGCGTTTTCATATCTTCACGGCATTTACAGAAACGAACGCGCAAGCGTTCCGGTAGATATAACCGCCACGATAAAAAACGGAGAAAGTATTAAAGTAATCTTTTCAGACGGCGCGGGGAATTCTTCCGTTCAAACGGCGGATATCCCGGATAAAGCGGTAAACAAAAAAACCGATAAAGACGCCGTCGCCGCCTCACTTTCAAAGCTCGGCGGCACACCGTATTTTGTCAGAAGTACCGATATCTCGCTTGACGACGGGCTTTTTGTCGGCGCCTCATGTCTTAACGAATTGCGTCGGCGCGCCGTGGAAGATTTAAGCGCTAAAAGAGCAAGAAAGAGCGTTTTGCCGACCGGCGAATACACTTTAAGCGAGCCTGCCGTCCGCAAAGCGCAAAACAGAAGGCTTTACGCGAGATTTAACTCCGTATCATCGATACCCTCGGATTTATCCGGCGTCGCGGGGCTGATACTTCCGCTTGAAACAGATTTCCCCGACCAAAAAGAAAACATCCTTAAAATTACGCATCTGCCGAGATATATCACCGATGAAAGCAAAGTTTTATCGCGGCTTCAAACGCTTAAAGAAAAGGGCGTTACCACGGCTTACTGCGATACGCTATGTGCGCTTTGCCTTGCAAAGGATTCGGGATTTAAGGTAATCGCCTCAAACTTTTTTAACTGTGCAAACTCTTACGGTGTCACCGCGGCAAAAATGCTCGGTGCCGATGAAATAACACTCAGCGCCGAAACATATATGCCGAGCGCAAAACAGTTGATATGCGACCTGCCCACAGGCATTTTTGCCTACGGAAGACTGCCGCTTATGCTTACTCTGAACTGTCCGATAAAAAACGCGAAAACCTGCGAGCAATGCAAAAAAACGAGTTTTTTAACCGACAGAATGGGCGTGAAATTCCCGGTATACTGCCGCGACGGGTACAGTGAAGTATTCAACTGCGCGCCGATTTACCTTGCCGATAAGCGCGACGATTTATCCGCATTTGATTTTCTTTTGCTCTCGTTTTTCGACGAAACGCCGGATACCGCGAGGAAGATTATCGACGGCTATATGTGCGGCGGCTCGCCCGAAGGTGAGTTTACGCGCGGGATATATTATAATAACATACCGTAGAAAGCGAGATTTGATTATGAAAATATCCGAAATACTGAACAAAAACGTTCCCACCCTCTCATTTGAGGTATTTCCGCCGAAAACCGACGTCACCCTTGCCGCCGTTATGAAAACGACCGAGGAGGTCGCCGCGCTTCGCCCGGATTTTATGAGCGTTACTTTCGGCGCGGGCGGAACGACGGGTAAATATACTCTTGACATATCCGAAAACATACAAAACAAGTTCGGCGTGCCGTCGCTGGCGCACCTTACCTGCGTATGCTCTACGGCTGAAATGATAAACGCCCGCCTCGCCTCTTTCAAAGCGGCGGGCATTGAAAACATCATGGCACTCAGGGGCGATATACCGAAAGAGATAACTCTGCCGCGTGAAAAGTGGGCGTATTCACACGCCGACGAACTGATACGCGCCATAAAAGAATACGGCGATTTTTGTGTCGGCGGCGCCTGTTATCCCGAAACTCACCCCGAGTCGCAAAACCGCCGCGAGGATATCGCAAATTTGAAGAAAAAGACCGAAGCGGGCTGTGATTTTCTCACTACCCAAATGTTTTTCGATAACAACATACTTTTTAATTTTCTTTATCATCTGCGCGAAGCCGGAGTAAACGTCCCGGTAATCGCGGGAATAATGCCGGTGACAAACGCCGTTCAGATACGGCGCATTCTGCAAATATCCGGCACGCAGCTGCCGCAGCGTTTTAAGGCGATACTCGATAAATTCGGCGAAACTCCGGCGGCAATGACGCAGGCGGGCATTGCCTACGCCACAGACCAGATAATCGACCTTTACGCGAACGGAGTAAACCACGTACATATTTATACAATGAATAACCCGGCGGTAGCGCGCAAAATATCGGAAAATCTTTCCGATATAATAGGTCGAAGGCAATTATGATAACTCTTAAAAATTACGAAAAAAGCGCCGTTCCCTTTGACAGACCGCAGGCGCTTCGCTACTTCGGATACGGCGGAAAAGAAATACCGAAAGAGGTAGAAACCACTTTTGATAAATGCGTTAAAGAAGCGCTCGCTCTATGCTCATATCGAGTTTGCTTTTCGGTTTTCCCCGTAAAGAAAACCGCAGACGCACTCGATTTGGGATTTACCGTTACTGAGAGTGAATCACTGCTTAATAATCTCGCGGGATGCGAAAAAGCGGTAGTATTCGCCGCGACCGTCGGTATTGAAATCGACCGGCTTATAACGAGGTATCAGAGCATTTCTCCGCTCGCCGCGTACGCCGTTTCGGCGATAGGCGCGGAGCGGGTGGAATCGCTTTGCGACGTTTTTTGCGGCGAAATCGCCGAAACGTATAAAAAAGAAGGTCTTACGTCGCGCCCGCGTTTTTCCTGCGGATACGGCGATTTCCCGATTGAAAAACAGCGCGATTTCTTTTTGGCTCTCGACTGCGAACGCAAAATAGGATTAACGCTCACAAGCGGACTTCTTATGTCGCCCACCAAATCGGTGACGGCGCTTATAGGGCTTTCAAAAGTATGTGCAAATGCCGCGCAGGGTTGCGAAAACTGCGGCAAGAGCGACTGCGAATTCAGAAAATAAAGGAGGTAACGTAACCATGCAAAAACCGTTACTCGAAAAAATAATGAGTGAACGCACGTATTTTGACGGCGGTACGGGCACTCTTTTGCAGGCGGCGGGTCTGCCGCTCGGCGAACTGCCGGAGCGCTGGAACGTTACACACCCCGATACCGTCAAAAGTATCCACAAAAACTATCTTAAAGCCGGCGCAAATATAATTAAAAGCAATACGTTCGGCGCAAATCCGCTTAAATACGAAAGCGGCAAACTCACCGAGGTTATCACCGCCGGTATGAAACTGGCGCGA
>JAFZIW010000071.1 GCA_017554125.1 Clostridia bacterium
CGCATTTTTACGGTTGAAAAACCGCTTATGCGATCTATGATTCTCGGTATTCTGATTCTCCTTTTTGTACCGATAACGACTTTTCTGATTCACGACTTTACGCTTAAAAAGACGCCGTCTTTGCTTGAATGGCGCGGACTTAAAACCTTGCTCATTTCGGTTACATACCTGGCGTTCGTCGTTCTTTGCATCGCCCTTTCGTTTCACGCCACTCTGGTAATGATAGTACCGGTGCTTATGACGGCGCAATACCGGTACAATAAAAAACTCCTACTCGTAGTATCGATAGCCTCTATAATACTTGTGCCCGTTTCGATATACGGCTCGTACTTTTTCGGCGTACCCGACAGAAACCTCATAAAAGGCGCGTTAAGCGACGCCGATTCTCTTATAATCGCAAACCGCTTCAAAATATATTCTTCAAAACGAATGGTGGAAATATTCTTTCACTACGTTATGCCGCGAATACTTGAAATGGTAACCGTAATAATACTTGCCGCCGGCATTTCAAAGCGCAACGCGCGTATGCTCGACCGGCAGGAAAACCTCGCAAAAACCGCGCGTGAGGAAATGGAAAAACGCAACACCCTGCAAGGCAAGGTGATAGAGGACCTCGCAAGCGTTATCGAAACGCGCGATATCGGTACGGGCGCTCACGTCAAACGCACCAAGAAATACGTTGAACTGCTTGCAAAAGAGCTTAAAACGCACGATAAATACAAAAACGTTCTTACCGACAAGGTGATAGCGGATATCGTAAGCGCGGCGCCGCTTCACGACGTAGGCAAAATAGCCGTACCCGACCAACTGCTCTTAAAGCCCGGCAAGCTTACCGAGGAGGAATTTGAAAAGATTAAATCTCATTCAAAGAAGGGCGGCGAAATGATAGAAAGCATATTCGCCAATTTTGCGGATGAGGGATTGCTCGAGCGCGCCTCCAACATCGCCACGTCGCACCACGAAAAATGGAACGGCAGCGGTTACCCGCAAGGTCTCTGCGGCGACAGTATACCTATCGAGGCGCGTATCATGGCGGTTGCCGACGTATTCGACGCGCTGGTAAGCGACCGGGTATACAAAAAGGCCATTCCGCCAAAAGAGGCGTTCGCCATAATCGTTAAAGACGCCGGCACCCACTTTGACCCTGAAATTGTGGAAGCGCTTATGAACCTGAAGGAAGAATTTGTTAAAGCCGCAACAGAATAATGAAAATAAGGAATGATGGTATGTCCGATAAAAAACACGCTTTGTTATTCAGAATACTCAAAATACTGCTTATAATCTTTCTGGCGATAGTAGTCCTGCTGGTCGGTATGCTGGCTTTTCTCTCGATAACCGAGTACCGCCCGAAAGACCGGGAAGATATTAAGGTCGAGGGTAGCGCGAAAAGGACGCTACGCGAAGGCGACAGTATATCGGTGCTTTCGTGGAATATAGGTTACGGCGCTTTGGGCGATAACGCCGACTTCTTTATGGACGGCGGCAAAAGCGTAAACACCGCCACAAAGGAACGCGTAAATAAAAACCTTGCCGGGATACTGGGGAACGTAAAAAACGTTGACCCCGATGTAATCTTTTTCCAGGAAACCGACATAAGCTCATCGAGAAGCCATAAAATCAACGAATACGAAAAATTCAAGAATGAATTAAGCGATTATTCGTTTTCCTTTGCCAACAACTTTAAGGTGGCATTTCTGCCCTATCCCGTGCCGCCTATCGGCAAGGTGAATTCAGGTATCGCCACGGCGAGCAGATTCGGCGTCAGTTCCGCCGAGCGCATACAGTTGCCGATACCCTTCTCCTGGCCTATGCGAATGGCAAATCTCAAACGCTGTCTGCTGGTTTCAAGAATACCCGTTGAAAACAGCGAAAAGGAGCTTGTGCTCGTAAATCTGCACCTCGAAGCGTATGACGACGGCGAGGGCAAAAAGAAGCAGACCGAGGCGCTGGTAAAGGTACTCAAAGAAGAAATAAACAAGGGTAATTACGTAATTGCCGGCGGCGACTTTAATCAGGTTTTTTCAAGCATCGGTAAAGACGCGTTCCCGGTAGAAGACGGGCTTTGGACGCCGGGCGAAATCGACGTTTCCTCGCTTGAAGACGATTTTTACTGCCTTATGGATGAAAGCACGCCGAGTTGCAGAAGTCTTGACAAGGCCTACGCCGGAGCAAACCTGCAAAACTTCCAGTATTACCTTATAGACGGCTTTATCGTATCAAAAAACATTGAGGTTGAATCGGTAAAGACCGGTGACCTCGGTTTCGTATACAGCGACCACAACCCCGTTCTTATTAAACTGAAATTAGGTGAAAAACAAACTTATGAAGCAGAATAAACGTTTTTTAATTCCCGCGGCGTTCGCTTTTCTTTTCATAATACTTATCGTTATTCTTAAAACGGTTGACGTCGGATACGCAGTCGGCCTTGAAAGCAAGGTGGGACTGTCGCACTTAAACGGCAGGGCGCACGAATTCTTCGGTCAGAGTGAGGCGTGGTATAAGATTTCGGAATTTACCGGTTTTACCGCCATAGCCTGCGGCGGCGTTTTCGCGTTGCTCGGCGTTTGCCAGATGATTAAACGAAAAAGCCTTTTTAAGGTCGACAGAGAAGTAATACTGCTCGGGTGCCTGTACGTTTTACTCGCGGTACTGTACGTTCTTTTCGATAAAGTCGTAATAAACTGCCGCCCGATAACGGCTTTCGGCGAATCGGCGGCGGAAGCCTCCTTCCCCTCATCGCACACCTTCCTCGCGACTGTAATAGCCGGAAGCGCCGTTATGCTTATCCCGAAATATATAAAGAAAAGCGTTTTGCGGTATATACTTTCCGCGCTGGTCTGCGTAATCGGTGTAATAACCGTTATCGGCAGACTGCTTTCGGGCGTTCACTGGCTTACCGATATATTAGGCGGCGTTATTCTTTCCTGTTTCTTACTTTCGCTCTTTTTTGCGTTCACCGGAAAAAGCGAGGCTTAAAACCCTCGCTTTACATATTTGAGTTTAGTTTTACCGGGGTGATATTATGAAAACAAGCGGAGCATATATTAAAACGGCAGATGGGACGTCAAGCGAAAACGTAAGCCTTTCTGACGGCGTTTTTAATGACGTTCACGTCGTAAGGATAAGTGGAGCGGCGAAAAAAGCGCTTGACGGCGAGCTTGCCGCTTCCTTTATCTTTGAGCCGGAAAACGTTATTGACTATATGTCCGATTACCGGCATTCTGAATTCTGGTGCCGTCCGTTTTTCGGCGACGACCTTAAACTGCTCCCCGACAACACGCAATGCCTGCTTTACAGAAAAAAGGACTGCTACGGCGTATGTTTGCCGCTCGTCTCTGAAAACTACAAGTGCGTACTCTGCGGCACCGAGCGCGGCGGCGAGGCAAAGCTTTTTTCATGGTGTGAAGATTTATGTGAAATTGACGCCCCCGCGTTTGTTTACGCCGAGGGCGAAGACCCTTATGAGCTCCTGCGCCGCGTATCAAGGCGCACCGCCGAGTATCTCGGAACAGGGCTTAAAACTATCGGCGAGCGCGAATACCCAAAGGTTTTCGAGTATCTCGGCTGGTGCAGTTGGGACGCTTTTGAAATACGGGTCAGCGAAGAAAAACTGCTCAAAAAATGCGAAGAGTTCAAGGGAAAAGATATACCGGTAAAATGGATGATAATAGACGATATGTGGGGCGAGGTACACGAGTTTTACGGCGCGAAATACGAAACGCGCGAGGAAATGTTCGCCCTTATGCATTCTTCCACTCTTTACGGTTTTGCCGCCGACCCGAAGCGCTTTCCGAGCGGGCTTAAAGGCGCGATAGAAAAGATTAAAAATTACGGTATTAAAGTGGGTATGTGGCACCCGACGACCGGATACTGGTCGGGCGTAACGAAGAACGGCCCTATCGCCAAAGCGCAAAAGGATAATCTTTTTACCGCCGAATGCGGATATCTTATTCCCTCGTATAAAGAGGATAAAGCCTACCGCTTTTATTCGGCTTTCCATGACTTTTTATCCGACGCCGGCGCCGACTTTGTCAAAGTAGACAACCAAAGCATGACGCGCAGATTTTACAAAAAAACCGACAGCGTGGGTTTTGTTTCAAGAAGCTTTCATAACGCCATTGAAAAGTCGGTAAAGGAGCATTTCGGCGACGTTATGATAAACTGTATGGGCATGGCGAGCGAGGATATGTTCAACCGCACCGACAGCCCGGTTTCCCGTTGCAGTGACGATTTTCAGCCCGAAAACCGCGAATGGTTTTCAAAGCATATACTGCAATGCTCGTACAACTCCCTCGTTCAGGGGCAGTTCTACCACGAGGACTGGGATATGTGGTGGACCGATGACGGTCAGGCGCTTAAAAACAGCCTTGTCCGCGCCGTAAGCGGCGGTCCGATATACGTCAGCGACAAGCTGAACCGGAGCATACGCGATATTCTTATGCCGCTCGTCCTTTCGGACGGCAGAATACTTCGCTGTGACCGTCCGGCGGTGCCTGCGCGCGACTGCCTGACGGCGGACCCGAGAATAGCCGGCCGCATTTTCAAGCTTCAAAACATTTGCGGCGATTCCGGCGTTATAGCGGCGCTTAATCTGCAAAGTGACGGCATAAAGGGACGCGGCTCGGTAAGCCCCTCGGATATTGAGGGTATAGCGGGCGACGAGTTCGCACTTTACGAGCATTTCAGCCGGAAATTCCATATTCTAAGGCGAAACGAAAAATTAAGCGTAACGCTTAAAGATAACGATGATTTCGCTCTGTTTACCGTAGTTCCTCTGAATAAAGACGGCGACTGCGTGATAGGCAGAACCGATAAGTTCATCTCGCCGAAAACGCTTAAAACCTTGCCGGACGGTAAAAAGGCGCTTATTGAAGACGGACCTTACGCCTACGTAAAGAATAGAAAAATATATTTTGAAGAATAAAAAAAGCACGGCGTACGCCGCGCAAAACAAATCATAGATTACGCCCGCCGGTTAACCGGCGGGCGTATTGTTTATACTATCGGTTCAAAGTCGGCGACGCCGTGTTTGCAAAGCGGACAGATAAAGTCGTCCGGCAACTCGTCGCCCTCGTAGACGTATCCGCATACCTTGCAGACAAAGCCCTTTTTGCCCTCGGTCTGCGGCTTCGGTTTTACGTTTTTCTGATAATAGGTGTAGGTCATGGTCTCGCGGTCGGATATGACCCTTGCCTCGGTCACCGAGCAAATGAACATACCGTGCGTGCCGAGGTCTACGTAATCTTCGACCTTTAAGGACATAAACGAGTTTATATACCAGTTGAGGAAAACAAGTCCGTTATCACTGCGAAGCACCTCTTCGCCCTCAAACTTATTCTTAACCCTTCCGCTTACAAAGCCGTATTTTTCAAATACCTCAAACGGCGCTTCGACCGACAGGCAGTTTACGTTCATTATACCGGTC
>JAFZIW010000072.1 GCA_017554125.1 Clostridia bacterium
CAAGCGGCGAAGATTCTCGAATTTGAGCACGCCGCGTATCTCCGCGACAGGATAAATAAACTCAGGAGCGGAAAATAAACCGTAATTAAAAAAGCGCGTCGGCGCTTTTTTAATTGTTTACATTATATTCATTTACAAATTAAAACTTTTAGGTTAAAATAGTAAGGTAGTTTTGATTTACGAGGGAAGATTATGGCGAAAGAAAAAATTGTCATTAAAGGTGCAAATGAGCATAACCTTAAAAACATAAACGTCGAGATACCGCGGGACAAGCTTGTGGTATTTACCGGGCTTTCGGGAAGCGGCAAATCATCCCTTGCCTTTGATACGATTTACGCCGAAGGGCAAAGGCGGTACGTGGAATCGCTTTCTTCTTACGCGCGCCAGTTTTTAGGTCAAATGGAAAAACCCGACGTTGAAACGATAGAAGGGCTTTCTCCGGCAATTTCGATAGACCAGAAAACTACTTCGAAAAACCCGCGCTCGACCGTCGGAACGGTAACGGAGATATATGATTATCTCCGCCTTTTGTATGCCCGCGTCGGCGTGCCGCACTGTCCTGTTTGCGGTAAGGAAATTTCAAGTCAAACCACCGACCAGATAGTAGACGCCGTTATGAAGCTTGAAGCCGGGACTAAAATTCAGGTGCTTTCGCCCGTTGTAAAGGGCAGAAAAGGCGAGCATACAAAGGAACTTGAAAGCGCGCGGAAATCGGGCTACGTCCGTGTTCGTATCGACGGAAATATATACGACCTTTCGGAAGAAATCAAGCTTGATAAAAACAAAAAGCATATTATCGACGTTGTGGTCGACCGCCTCGTGATAAAACCGGAAATCCGTTCCCGCCTTACCGACAGTATCGAAACCGCCGTTTCGCTTTCGGGCGGTCTTGTATCGGTAGACGTCATAGACGGCGGGGAAATGCAGTTTTCGGAGAGTTATGCCTGCGAGGAACACGGAATCAGCATACCTAAGCTATCTCCCACCATGTTCTCCTTCAACAGCCCCATGGGCGCCTGCCCGACCTGTACGGGTATCGGCGTGTTTATGAAGGTCGACCCGCGGCTCGTCATAAACGATGAGGATAAATCGCTGCTCGACGGTTGCATTCGTGCTTCCGGTTGGGGAGTAAATTCTTGGTTCAATCCCGATTCCGGCGCTATCGCCGAAATGTATTACAGAGCCGTCGCCGAAAAATTCGGCGTCGATATAAACACGCCGTGGAAAGATATCCCGGATGAAATGAAAAATACCGTTTTGTACGGCACGGGTGAAGAAAAACTCGAGCTTCACCGCAACAGCTCGATATTCGGTAAAGGCACTTATTTTGCACCGTTTGAAGGCGTTATCAATAACTTGCAACGGCGCTATGAAAATACAAAAAGCGATTATTCGCGCGCGGAAATCGAAAGCTATATGACCGAAAGCGACTGCCCCGACTGCCACGGCGCGCGGCTTAAATCCGAGTTTCTGGCGGTTACGGTAGGCGGTAAAAATATTAAAGAGTTTTCCGATATGTCAATAACCGAGGCGTTAGAATTCCTTGGCGGTCTTTCTTTCTCAAATATGGAGGAAATGATAGCCAAACCGATAATAAAAGAGCTTAACGCCCGCCTTAATTTTTTAAGCAGCGTGGGTCTCGAATATCTTTCGCTTTCGCGCTCGGCGGGAACGCTTTCGGGCGGCGAGGCTCAGCGTATACGCCTTGCGACGCAAATCGGCTCGGCGCTTTGCGGCGTTCTCTATATCCTCGATGAGCCGAGCATAGGGCTTCATCAGCGCGATAACGAGAGGTTGCTTGCCACCCTTAAAGGACTTCGTGACCTCGGCAATACACTTATAGTCGTAGAGCATGATGAGGACACCATGCGTACGGCTGACCATATCATAGATATAGGGCCCGGCGCGGGAATTCACGGCGGCGAGGTGGTTTTCAGCGGAACGCCCGAGGAGCTTTTGCGGTGCGAGCATTCGATAACTGCCGATTATCTTACCGGCAGAAAGAAGATTCCCGTTCCGAAAACAAGGCGTCAGGGGAACGGTAAAACACTGACCGTGACCGGCGCGGCGGAGAATAACCTTAAAAACCTTACGGTTAATCTTCCGCTCGGCAAGTTTCTGTGCGTCACCGGCGTTTCGGGAAGCGGGAAGTCCTCGCTTGTAAACGATATAATTTATAAAGTTTTGGCAAACAAATTAAACCGCGCAAAAACCATACCAGGCAAATACAAATCGGTCGAAGGTATCGAAAATCTTGATAAAGTCATTAATATCGACCAGTCGCCGATAGGGCGAACTCCGCGCAGTAACCCTGCGACCTATACCGGCGTTTTCGGCGATATACGCGACCTTTTCGCAAGCACGAAGGACGCTAAAGCCAAAGGCTACGGTGCCGGCAGATTCTCGTTTAACGTAAAGGGCGGCAGATGCGAAGCCTGCCAGGGCGACGGTATAATAAAGATAGAAATGCACTTTTTGCCCGATATATACGTGCCCTGCGAGGTTTGCGGCGGTACGCGCTACAACCGCGAAACTCTTGCGGTTCAGTACAAGGGCAAGAACATTTACGACGTACTTGAAATGACGGTCGAAGAGGGTATGTACTTCTTTGAAAGTCATCCTAAAATTTACCGCAAACTTAAAACGCTTTACGAGGTCGGGCTCGGGTATATCAAAATCGGTCAGCCGGCGACCACTCTTTCAGGCGGCGAGGCACAGCGCGTAAAGCTTGCGACTGAGCTTTCCAAGCGACCTACAGGAAGAACGATTTATATACTCGACGAGCCAACTACGGGACTTCATACCGCCGACGTTCACCGCCTTGTCGAGGTGCTTGAACGCCTTGTTGACGCGGGCAATACGGTACTTGTTATCGAACATAATCTCGACGTTATAAAGGTCGCCGACCATATTATTGATTTAGGACCCGAGGGTGGCAATCGCGGCGGCGAAATAGTCTGCGAGGGAACGCCGGAACAGGTCGCAAAGTGCAAAAAATCGTATACCGGCAAATTCCTCGGGAAAATGCTGATTTAGACAATGCGGCTTTGCCGCACCTATAATCTGAAATCTGACATCTGCCATCTGGGATCTGAATATTTACACATTATTCACCATTTTTTTCGCTTAAAGTATTAGAATGCAATAAACGGGGGAAAGGGTGAACGCGATGTTTGGTTATATCCGCGCCGAAAAGGCGGAGCTTAAAATGCGCGAGTATGAAGTTTACCGCGGCGTTTACTGTTCGCTTTGCCGGCGCCTCGGCAAAAGCTACGGCTTTCTTTCCCGACTTACTTTAAGTTACGATTTTACCTTTTTGGCGCTTCTCGATATGTCGCTTAGTGACGGTTGCGCCCGGTTCGGGCAGGGAAGATGTCCATTTAACCCGGTAAAAAAGTGCAACTATCTTAAAGACGGCGATTCGCTTGCTCTTTCATCCGCCGCGGCAATGATAATGCTTTATTATAAAACCGTCGATGATATAAGGGATGAAAAGGGCGTTAAAAAGCTAACGGCAAGGCTTATTAAACCGCTGTTTTCCCGCGCCCATAAAAAAGCGGCGGGGGAATACCCCGAAATTGAAAAATATGTAAGCGAGCATATAGAAAGTCAGAATAAACTCGAAAGTGAAAACTGTAAAACAGCGGATATGGCGGCGGAGCCCACCGCCAAGGTCATGGCGGATGTTTTTTCAATGCTCGGTAAAGACGAGGGTCAGAAGCGGGCACTTGACCGCCTCGGCTATTGCCTCGGGCGGTATATATATCTGCTTGACGCCGCCTGCGATTACGAAGACGACGTAAAGCGCGGCTCTTATAACGTTTTAAGGTACGTAAGCGGCGACCGTAAAGAGTACGTTACCTCACAGCTCTACGTTTCGATTAAC
>JAFZIW010000073.1 GCA_017554125.1 Clostridia bacterium
AAGCGCTATTTTTTCGTTGAACAGAAGCAGCGCGGAAATTTTATCGCTTACGACCTCCGTCGGATGATAATGTCCGTTATCCATAAGCGGCGTAATGCCCTTATAGTTTGAATAGGAAAGGCAAAATTCGCCCGAGCCGACGGTATAGCTTTCAAGACCTATGCCGAAAACCTTTGATTCAAGGGTTATGTAGACTTTTTTCTTATCATAGGGCTGTGCGAGTATTTTATCAAGCGAGTCCTTAAAGCGCGCGCGCGGACCCATACGGTCGGCGGGGATATCCTTGTAGCCGTCAGGTATCCATATATTCATAACGCAGGGAATTCCCGTTTCATTCGCGAAATACTCGGATATCCTTATACACGCTTTGCCGTGCTCTATCCAGTAGTTTCTCGTATCCTCGTCGGGCGAGGAAAGGGTTAAATTATCCTTTACCATGGGATGAGCGAAAAACGTGGGGTTGAAATCGATTCCCATATTGCGCTCTTTTGCATAATCCACCCATTTTTTGAAGTGGCGCGGCTCGATTTTGCTGCGGTCTATCTTTTCGCCCGGCTCGCCTATCGCGTAGCAGGCGTGAAGATTAAGCTTCTTTTTGCCGGGTATAAGCGAAAACGCCTTATCGAGGTCCGCCATAAGTTCTTCGGGCGTATTTGCTTTGCCGGGGTAATTGCCGGTAGTCTGAATGCCGCCGGAAAGGGTTTCGCGGCTGTCAAAGCCGACAACGTCGTCACCCTGCCAGCAGTGTACGGATATCGGAACGTTTTTGAGCGCTTCCAACGCCTTTTCCGTATCCACACCGTATTTTGCGTAAATCTCTTTTGCGCTTTCGTATCTGTTCATAAGCTTATCTCCCGTATATCAAAAGATTTTTTAACTGTTTCTCTCGCCTTGTCAAGACCGATATTCTCACTGTACATTATCTGTGAAAGTATGTTGCCGGTGGCGGTTGCCTCGTCAAGACCTATCACGACTCTTTTGCCGGTGATTTTCGCGGTAAGTTCGTTTAAGTATTTATCCTTACTGCCGCCGCTACCGTCAACACTTCATGGGCATTTTGAATTTGTGCCGTATTGCATACTTGCACTCATATATAGATTGTTTTATTTATTTGAGGCCATACATCATCTCCATAAAAGCGATGTCCGCCTTCACCTATTATCATATGACAGTTTTCTGATTTTCCCAATTTTCCATACGCCGAAGCAATTACATCATAAGCTTTTTTTGCTCCGCCTATCGGGAATATTTCATCTTTATTTCCATTTACAACAATAAGTTTTTTGGGTGCAATCAGGCAGCCGATATCGCCCATATCAAAATATTTTCTGATTCCCGGTACATAATTGCATCCACAATGAGATATCGGAATTATTGAATCATCAAAACTGCACACCGCACAGGACGGAACAGCAAGGTGTATACGATCATCAATCGCAGCAGCATAAAATGTTGCGGTTCCTCCACCGGAATTACCCATGCACATAATTCTGCACGGATCAATGTATTCTGTCAAATGCTTTTCCATTACATCAATTACGCGTTGAATATCCCAAACTCTTTCTCCGATGGGAGTTCTTCCCATAAGCAAAGAAGGAAAAATAGCATTGGTAACAATACATTCCGGATTGCCTTTTTCATCTCGCCCAGCGGCTCCCATATATCTTTGATCAAACGCTACTGCACAGTAACCGTTTTTAACAGCTTGTACAGCAATATTAGATCTGTTAATATAGTTTTCTGTGTCTCCGTCAAACAATTTATATCCCAAAGAAATATGCTTCCCCGTACTATGTCCTTGTAAACAAATAGCAACCGGCAAAGGCTTTGTTTGGTTTTGCGGGCATAGCATTACACACGCGATGTAATATCCCTGTTCGCTTTGAAATTCAAATTCAATTTTTTTGATTTGGGATGTTTCTTCAATATTTGTTATTTTAAAATCATCATCACACGCGGCAAACGGCAATCCCAACAGTTGTTGTAATTTCGACCTGGCATTTCCCCTCCACTTGTCAAAATCCAGAAGTTCATGAAAGCCCATGCCTGGCTTCACCGTTTTGGAATACGCCGCAACAAATTCTTTAGAATTATGTGTTTTCATTATCCGATAACCTCCAAAAGCACCAAGGGTAATACCCTGAATTTGCTAACATCAAGTACGCGTTGAGCCAGAAATCTTGCTGATTTCTATTTTTTTACCTCACTTAAATTCTGTTACATTTGATCCAATTCCAGCAATAAGCAAACCAAAATTTTCAAAGCGCCGAAAAAACCTTCAACGCTTATTTTTTCATCCGGCTGATGAACGCCGCCGTGGCCATCGGGCAAATTTATCGGCTTTGCAAGGTTGTAATCTACCGTGCCGATGGCATAAGCGTTGGAAAGTGCTCTGGCATAAGTGCCGCCCGAAGTAAGCCTTGGCTCTTTTTTAGTATCTCCGGTGATTTCGCCGTAAACATCAGAAATCATTTTTGCAGTACGCGAAGTATTATCGATCAGATAGCCCTTTGAAATCCTCTTAAACTCGACATTCCAATTTTTATCGGTTGCTTTCAAGATATTTGCTTTTATATCCTCGGTATCAAAAGATATTCCCGCCCTGACATCGAAACCCACAACAAGTTTTTGATCTTCGGTGTGAATAAGTCCGTTGGAGCATATCAGTTGCCCGAAATCTTTATCCGTATGCTCTATTCCGAAGCCGCTACCGTGACCGTTTCCTACAAAATGGCTGATTTCACTGAGAATATCTCTTTCGATTTGAGGTATGCTTTTGCAACCTGCCAGCATATTGCCAAGTAAAACAAGCGCATTTCGGGATTCGTCCACATTGGCTGTATGAGCGGCTTTTCCCTTGGCGGTAATGATAATTGAGTCGCATAATTTTTTAACCTCAAAAGCCGCATTGCCTTTACAAATTTCATTTAATTCATCAAGCAGTGATCCGGAATATTCAAGCTCGGCTTTTACCTCACCCAAAACGATATTATAGACCTTACCGCCGCTGATATTCTTTATGACATGAAACCGGTTTTTTGAAATAATATCAAATTTTATCGAGCTTTTTTCACCGCCGTAATACGGGTACTCCCCGTCAAGCACCAAAGAAGCATCCGGCATTTTTTCATTTTCCGCAAAGCTCAGAATATCCGCCATACCGGTTTCTTCATTACTGCCCGTCATCATAAGAAGTCGGCTTTTGAACGGAAGTTTTAACTCCTTTATCATCTTAGCGGCATAAAGGGATTGCACGATCCCGGATTTATCGTCATTGCACCCCCGCCCGAAAA
>JAFZIW010000009.1 GCA_017554125.1 Clostridia bacterium
GTACAGACATATATACCGGCACAAAGGTCATCATAAAGGAGCTGCTTCCTTTTACCGTGTTCACCGCCGCGTTTATACTGTCGTATACGCCGAAGACGGTTACCGCGCAGACCGAAAGCGTAACCGCGAATCTTACCGCGGTGTTTGTATTTTCTATGCCGTATGCGTTCAGCGCGGCGGCGATTATAACTATACCGATGACCGCCGCGCCCGCCTTTACAGGCGCCTTCGCGCCGCTTTTTATGAATCCGAAAATATGTGAAAAAACATTTTCCGCTTTAAGGGAGTTTACCCAGTCACGGTTTTCGGGGTCGATATTTTCGCTTTCGAGAAAGGCGCGGGTGTCGCCGTCAACAGACCTTTTGACCTCATCCATTCCGCTGTCGCGGTATATTTCGCCGTATGCGTCGCTCTCCGCGCAAACGGTGAACCGCATAATAAAAAGGAAAAAAATTCCGATAATCAAAACGCTTGCCTTTTTCATATTCCCGCAAATCTGAGCGCCGCTTCAAGCACGTTTACCGCCGGCGATACACAAAGTATGAAAATAGCGCATTTCCCGGCGAATTCCGCTTTTGCGGCGAGGGCGCTTTGTCCGAAATCACGGCAGGTATCCGCGGCAAAGCCTGTTACGTACGATATGGCGAGCGCTTTAAGCGACACGGTAAAATACCCCGATATGCCGCCCGCCTTTTTGAAAGCCGTTTCAAGTGTATCTATGTACGGCAAAACCCAGTTTATAAGCTGTAATATCACTACCGCGCCGGCGGCGAGGCTGACTAAAAAGGCAAATTCGCCCTTTTGCGCGGTAAGCGAAAGGACCATTACCGCCGAAATCAGAACTATCGCCAGCGCTTTTGCCACCGTCGCCGTCATAGCCCGAATAACCGCTTTATGGTTGAAAAAAGGTCGGCTATGGCGGTCACGACCATCAGAAGAACTACTATAAGACCGGCAAGCGAGGTGAGCATCGCCTGGTCCTCGCGCCCGGAACGTATGAGCAACTGATTAAGCACGGTCACTATTATCCCTATCGCGGCAATTTTGAAGATAAAATTTACGTCCACTTGACTTCACCCTAAACAAACATAATACCTATTATGAGCCCGGCGCATACTCCGCAGGTGCGCCATATTTTGCTTTCCGCGGCCAGAGATTCTTCGAGTGATGAAAGCGCGCTTAGCAGTTCGTTCTTTGTCTCGGCGATACGGGCGCGTTCACGCGTGGCGTCGCCGGCGCCGAAGTTTGCGAGAAACAGGTTGACAGCACTTGATACCTCGGGTTTGACCGCGCGGTTTGTAAACGTGGCGTCGCCGTTTTTACAGATGAATCCGGGAATGTCAGAAAACGCCGATTTAAGTATCTTTTCCCGGCTGTAACCGCCGGTACGAAGCATACTGTCAGCCTTTGAAAACGCAGAAATAATGCGTTTTAAGCAGGTTACGCCGTCGCTTTTCTGTCTCGCCTTAAAAAAGCCGAAGCCGGAAAAGCTAAGTATTACCGCCAATATTCCGAAATACTTAACCGCAATTTGCATGAAGCACCTCGTTTATACCGAAAATCCGCGGCGACTCACCGATTTTTCCGCTTAACAGCGCCACCTTTTCAATTATTCCGCTTTTAAGAAGCGCTCTCGTCGCGGGGCGAACGTTAAGGTCGCAAAACTCGCCGACGTGCGCCGTTGTGATTATATGAACGCCCGAATTGAACGCTTCAAGCAACGCGTCGACCTCTTTTTGGGTGCCTATCTCGTCAAACGCGATGATATCCGGGTACATACTGCGAAGCACCATTTCGGCGCCCTTCGCCTTATCGGATATATAAATAATGTCGGTGTTGCTGCCGAGGTCAAAGGAATACGCGCCGGTACCGCCCGATATTTCGCGGCGGGAATCGATGACCGCCACGCGGTACGCGTCGCCGTCCTCCCTGCCGGAAAGCTTCCTTATAAGCTCCCTTAATACCGTGGTTTTGCCCGAGCCCGGCGGTCCGCAAATAAGCATACCGCCCGAAAACGCGGAAAAAAGCGAATCGGCGCACCCTGTGACCTCGCGGCAGATGCGTATGTTTATAGAACTCGGCGACGATAAGGTGCCGCCGGAAAAATCACCGCAGACACCCGCGCGAAAACCACCTTTGAACGATACGAAGCCCGCTTCGATTTCGCTTGTATGCGCGAATACCGAATTGTCGCAAATTTTAAGAAATGTGTTTTCTATTTCCTCGGCAGTACAAATAATCGCGCTCGACGGACGCTTTGAAAAATCGCCCGAGGATATAAGAAAGCGCGTTTTCCCGCGGCTTGTCACCGCGACAGGCCCGTCCGCTCTGAGCCTTACCTCCTCAAAGGAAAGCCCCGAAAACATACTGCGCCGTATCGCAGACTGTATTTTTTCGGGCAAAACCGGTAAAACGGCGAAAAATCTATCGTTTTCATTCATAAAAGTCACGTCCTTTTCAGCTGAATCCGTTTTTTCAAACGCTTGTCTATCCTCTGTCAAAATATATGTGACGCCCGTCCCGGTTTAGAACAAAAACTCGCCGTCGTTTTTATTGACGGCGAATTGTTTTACTGCTATAATCAAAGAAAAATTTTATAGAGGGTAAGTGACGGTATGAATAACGGTGGCAAAATTTCAACGCTTAAAAAATGCGTTTCATTTTTTATAGCCTTTATTCTGCTGTTCACCGTTTCGGTAAAGCGTAACCGCGCCGTACTTGCGGCAAGCGACCTGCCCGTACCGAACACCGCGGCGCGACATGAAATTTGCACTTCGTTAAGCGAAGCGGCGCTTGCATATTACAGCGGCGATTATTCGTATTCGCGTCTCTCCTCGATGAGCGGTGCAAAGAATCTTACGGACGGGTATGCCGCCATACAGGATAACGAGCTGTATACCGCACTTCACACGCTCATGAGCGAGACCCACGTTTTTTATACCTCGTACAGCGGTTATAACAAAGGCTCTTTGGCTTATTATTGGAAAAGCACCGACGCCGTACCCGGCAGTCTTACGTACATAATGTTTTACTCGGATATTTACGGAGACAGTCCGAGCGCCAAACTCAACCGTGAACATATATGGCCTAAAAGCCGCGCGTCTTTTTCGACAAGCAACGGCGGCGCCGACCTTCATCATTTGCGCCCGTCGGTCGAATCGGTTAATTTGGCGAAAAGCGACCACGCTTTCGGCTTTA
>JAFZIW010000074.1 GCA_017554125.1 Clostridia bacterium
AGCCTTCCTGCAAATTCGTGCTTCGCTTTCTAAAAGAAGGCGGAGGCACAAACTTCTCCGAACCTGAACGGAGCAAAATTTTTGCTCTGGCGAAGCCGAGAAACGCAGACATACTAACGTATTTCAAGTTTCAAGGCAAAGTCGGGCGTAAATTTTGCCTGTTTAGGCGTAATGCGCTCGGCTATCGTAAGACTAAAGTCCGGATGGTAGAAGATGGCGTCAGTATGTCATTTTGCGTCCCCGAATTCGGGGGCGTTTATTTTTTTGAGGTGATAATTATGAAAAAGGTCAATATTCGCGCATACGTGGTTACCGCAATTATGGGCGCGATAGGGTTTATACTTATGCTTTTGGAGTTTTCAACCCCGTTTATACCCTCCTTTATAAAGCTGGATTTTTCCGAAATACCCGCTCTTATAACCGCCTTTTCGTTAGGACCATGGTACGCCGTCCTCGTATGCCTTATTAAAAATCTCTTACATCTGCCTTTTTCCGGTTCAATGATGATAGGCGAGCTTTCAAATTTCCTTTTGGGCGCGGTATTTGTACTCATTTGCGGCTATATGTACAAATACAGAAAGAACCGCAAATTTGCACTGATTTCCTGTCTTGTCGGCGCGGCGGGCATGGCGGTATTCTGCGTTCCGTTGAATTATTTTTTGATTTATCCCGCCTACGTCAGATTTATGGGATTTCCCTACGCGATGATACTCGCCGCGTACAAGGCGATTTTACCGTGGTCTGACACCCTCATAAAAGACCTCGTCGTTTTCAATCTGCCTTTTACGTTTTTCAAAGGAATTATCGATTCTGCCGTATGTTTCGCGGTATACAAAAGGTTATCTCCCATTATTAAAAATAAAGATTGACAAATGGCGATTTCGTGTTAAAATATTACTGAACTTAATATTTATCCTTATCAAGAGCGGCGGAGGGTACAGGCCCTGTGAAGCCCGGCAACCTGCCTTTTCGGCAAGGTGCCAAATCCTGCGGATTATCCGAAAGATGAGGTTTTATGCCGCTTCTTTCGAGGCGGCATTGTTTTTGCCGCAAGCATATACTTACAGACTGCGAAAGAGTGTTTACCGCTGATTTTCGGCGGTATTTTAGGGGGAACACAAAAGATGTCAAAAATGCTTTTTACTTCCGAATCGGTAACGGAAGGTCATCCCGACAAGGTGTGCGATAAAGTAAGCGACGCTATACTTGACGCGATACTGACAGAGGATAAAAACGCCCGCGTGGCTTGCGAATGCTTCTGCACAACCGGAATGATAAACGTTATGGGCGAGATAAGCACCGACGCCAAAGTGGATATCGAAAAAATCGTTCGCAAAACGATTTGCGATATCGGCTATGACGACGACCGGCTCGGCTTTAACGGTAATACCTGCAAGGTGACGGTGAATATAGATAAACAGTCGCCGGATATAGCCATGGGCGTTGATAACTCGCTTGAATACAAGGACGGTAAGGACGACCTTTTCAACCTGACCGGCGCGGGCGACCAGGGTATGATGTTCGGATACGCTTCCGATGAAACGCCCGAGTTTATGCCTATGCCCGTATACCTTGCCCACAAGCTTTCAAAAAGACTTGCCGACGTAAGAAAATCGGGAGAACTTACCTATCTTCGCCCCGACGGGAAAACCCAGGTCACGGTGGAGTACGACGGCGGCGCGGTAAAGCGCGTGCATACCGTTGTGGTTTCCGCCCAGCATGACGAGAACGTGACGCTTGATGCATTGCGGCGCGACATACTTGAAAAGGTAATAAGACCCGTGATACCCGAGGAGTTGTTTGACAGCGAAACTTTGGTTTACATAAACCCGACAGGACGGTTTGTTTTAGGCGGTCCGGCGGGCGATACCGGACTTACCGGCCGAAAAATAATCGTCGATACCTACGGCGGTATGGCGAGACACGGCGGAGGAGCTTTTTCCGGCAAAGACCCGACCAAGGTTGACCGCAGTGCCGCCTACGCGGCAAGGTATGCCGCAAAAAATATTGTGGCGGCGGGCATTGCCAAACGGTGCGAAATACAAATCGCGTACGCGATAGGCGTAGCGGCACCGGTATCGGTTATGGTGGATACCTTCGGCACCGGCATTTGCGCCGACAGCGATATAGCGACGGCGGTAAACAGGGTGTTTGACCTGCGCCCGGCGGCGATTATAGAAAAGCTTGATTTGCGCCGCCCGATATACGAAAAGGTCACAAACTACGGGCATTTCGGAAGACAGGGAAACGATTTCACCTGGGAGAAAACCGATAAAACAGAACAGTTGAAATTAGCGTTATCGGAGGTAATATAATGTTCAAAATCGCAGATAAAAAGGTACTTAACAGCGCGGTCACATCGCTTACGGTCGAGGCTCCGTTTATTGCGAAAAAGGCGAAAGCCGGTCAGTTCGTTATCGTGCGTATCGATGAAAAAGGCGAGCGCATACCGCTCACCGTGTCGGATTTCGACCCCGAGACCGGCACCGTAACGTTAGTAATTCAAGCGGTCGGTTTTACAACCAAAAAGCTTTCCGCGATGAATAAGGGCGATTTTTTAGCCGACGTGGTCGGTCCTCTCGGTCTTCCGACCGAATTCGGCTCACCGAAAAAAGCGATAGTGATAGGCGGCGGCGTGGGCTGCGCCATAGCGTATCCGCAGGCGAAAGCGCTCCATAACATGGGCGCCGACGTTACGGTTATTGCGGGCTTCCGTTCAAAGGATATCGTAATACTTGAAGAAGAAATGAAGGCGGTAAGCGACCGTCTTTTTATCACTACCGATGACGGCAGTTACGGCGAAAAAGGGCTTGTGACCGACGTGCTTCGCCGCTTGCTCGACGATGGCGGTTACGACCTGGTTATCGCCATAGGTCCGGTTATTATGATGAAATTCGTATCGCTCACCTCAAAGCCGTACGGCGTTAAAACCCTGGTAAGTCTTAACCCGATTATGATAGACGGCACGGGAATGTGCGGCGGTTGCCGGGTGCGCGTGGGCGGCGAGACAAAGTTTGCCTGCGTTGACGGCCCGGATTTTGACGGTCATCTCGTCGATTTTGACGAACTCATGCGCCGCAATTCCCTCTTCCGTGAAGAAGAGGCGCACGCTTGCAGATTGGAGGAAAAAGTAAATGGCTGATATGACTCCCGAAAAGACGAAAATGCCCGAGCAGGAGCCTACCGTCCGAAACAAAAATTTCTATGAGGTATCGCTCGGATATACCGCGGAAATGGCGGTAAAAGAAGCAAACCGCTGTCTTAACTGCAAAAACCGACCCTGCGTAAGCGGTTGCCCGGTAAATGTACAGATTCCCGACTTTATCGCGCTTGTAGCAAAAGGCGATTTCGAAGGCGCGTACAACGTTATTTCAAAGACCAATTCGCTTCCGGCGGTTTGCGGAAGAGTTTGTCCGCAGGAGCTTCAATGCGAGGGCAAATGCGTACGCGGCATTAAAGCCGAAAGCGTCGGCATAGGCAGACTTGAACGTTTTGTCGCGGACTATCACCGCGAACACGGAGAAGACATAAAGGTTGACATAAAGCCGAACGGCAAAAAGGTTGCGGTAATAGGCGCCGGACCCGCGGGACTTACCTGCGCGGGCGATCTTGCCCGGCTCGGATATTCGGTTACGGTTTTTGAGGCGTTTCACACCGCCGGCGGCGTGCTTGTATACGGTATACCCGAATTCAGGCTCCCGAAAAAAATCGTTGCAAGCGAGGTCGAGGGTCTTAAAAAGCTCGGCGTGAACATAATGACCGATATGGTTATAGGCAAGGTCCTCACCGTAGAGGAAATAAAGGAAATGGGCTTCGAGGCGATATTTATCGGCTCGGGCGCCGGTCTTCCGATGTTCATGGGAATCGAGGGCGAGGACGCGCTGGGCGTTTATTCGGCAAACGAGTTTCTCACCCGTATCAACCTTATGAAAGCGTATCTTGACGGTTACGACACGCCGATAAAGAAAACGGACAGCGTCGCCGTAGTAGGCGGCGGCAACGTTGCGATGGACGCTTCGCGCTGTGCAAAACGGCTCGGTGCAAAGCACGTATATATCATATACCGCAGAAGCGAGGCGGAAATGCCCGCCCGCCGCGAAGAGGTATTACACGCGAAGGAAGAGGAAATCGAATTCAGATTCCTTTGCAACCCCGTTCGCATACTGACCGATGAAAACTATCGCGTAACCGGAATTGAGTGCATAAAAATGCAGCTCGGCGAGCCGGACGCCTCGGGTCGCCGCAGACCCGAAAAAATCGAGGGCAGTGAATTTGTCATCGACGTTGACTCAGTTATTATGGCTCTCGGCACGTCGCCGAATCCGTTGCTTCCTAATACCTCGAAAGATTTGGCGGTAAGCCCGCGAGGCTGTATAGTAGTTGACGAAAATATGCAAACTTCAATAGAAAACGTTTACGCCGGCGGTGATTCCGTATCGGGCGCCGCCACCGTTATAAGCGCCATGGGCGCGGGTAAGCGCGCCGCGGCGGCGATAGACGAAAAACTTTCTAAGAAATAATCAGGAGGAAAAGAAAATGAGCGAAAGAAAAATTGATACAAAATGCGTACAGGGCGGTTATACGCCGAAAAACGGCGAGCCCCGCCAGATACCCATTGTACAGAGCACGACCTTCAAATACGACACGAGCGAGGATATGGGGAAGCTCTTTGATTTAGAGGCAAGCGGCTATTTCTATACCAGACTGCAAAACCCGACCAACGATTACGTTGCGGCGAAAATATGCGAACTTGAAGGCGGTACCGCCGCCATGCTCACCTCATCCGGTCAGGCGGCTTCCTTCTTCTCGGTTTTCAATATTGCCTCGGCGGGCGACCACGTTGTTTCCTCCTCCACCATATACGGCGGCACCTACAACCTTTTCGCCGTTACCATGAAGCGTATGGGCATAGAGTTCACCTTTGTAAAGCCCGATTGCAGTGACGAAGAGTTAAACGCCGCGTTCAGGCCTAACACCAAGGCGGTATTCGGCGAGACAATAGCCAACCCCGCCCTTGCGGTGCTTGATATAGAACGTTTCGCGCGCGCCGCGCACAGTCACGGCGTTCCGCTTATAGTTGACAACACCTTTGCCACTCCGGTAAACTGCCGCCCTATCGAATGGGGCGCGGATATCGTTATCCATTCCACCACAAAGTATATGGACGGTCACGGCGCGGGAGTAGGCGGCTGTATAGTTGATTCCGGAAAATTCGACTGGACAAAGCACCCCGACAAGTTCCCCGGTCTTTGCACACCGGACGAGAGCTATCACGGGATCACCTATACCGAGCGGTTCGGTCTTGCCGGCGCGTTTATCACAAAGGCGACAGCACAGCTTATGCGCGATTTCGGCTCTATACAGTCGCCGCAGAACGCGTTTTTGCTGAATCTCGGACTTGAAAGCCTGCATCTGCGTATGAAAAAGCACTGTGAAAACGGGCTGGCGGTTGCAAAACTCTTAAAAGAAAACCCGAAGATTTCCTGGGTCACATATCCGTCGCTTGAAGGCGATAAGTATTATAATCTCGCGCAAAAGTATCTGCCCGGCGGCAGCTGCGGCGTGGTCTCCTTCGGCGTAAAGGGCGGAAGGTCCGCGGCGGAAAAATTCATGAAAAATCTGCGCCTTGCCGCCATTGAGACCCATGTTGCCGACGCGCGCACCTGCTGTCTGCATCCGGCGAGCGCGACACACCGCCAGATGAACGACGCCGAACTCGCGGCGGCGGGGATCTCCCCCGACCTCGTTCGTTTCTCATGCGGAATCGAGAGCAGCGACGACCTTATAGCGGATATCGCTCAGGCGCTTGAAAAAGTATAAAGAGGCGATTATTTATGCCAATTAAAGTACCAAACGATTTACCGGCGGTTAAGACGCTCGAAAGCGAAAACATTTTCGTTATGACCGAAACCCGCGCCATAACGCAGGATATAAGACCGCTTGAAATACTGCTTTTGAATCTCATGCCGAAAAAAATCGAGACCGAAACCCAGCTTACAAGGCTTCTCGGCAACTCGCCGCTTCAGGTAAATCTCACGCTTATACACACCAAAAGCCACGAATCGAAAAACACGCCCGCGGAGCATCTTTTCACCTTTTACAAGACCTTTGACGACGTAAAGGAAAAGACCTTCGACGGCATGATAATCACCGGCGCGCCGGTCGAGCAAATGGCGTTTGAGGAGGTTGAATACTGGGACGAGCTGTGCGAAATCATGAAATGGAGCAAAACCCACGTACACAGTACGCTTCATATATGCTGGGGCGCGCAGGCGGGCCTTTACTACCATTACGGCATTAAAAAATATCCGCTCGATAAAAAGCTCTTCGGTGTTTTCCCGCATACGGTGGACTATAAAAAATCGATACTGTTCCGCGGCTTCGACGACGTTTTTTACGTTCCTCAGTCGCGTTACACCACCGTTAAAGCCGAGGATATAAAGGCGAATCCGGAGCTTAGAATTCTCGCTTCAAGCAAGCTTTGCGGCGTTTACGCGGTATCCAATAAAGGCGGCAGGCAAATATTCATAACCGGGCACAGCGAATATGACGCGGACACCCTTAAAAACGAATATCTGCGCGACAAGGCGGCGGGGCTTGATACTGAATTACCCGAGAATTATTTTGCGGATAACAACCCGAAAAAGAACCCCGTCGTTTCCTGGAGGGCTCACGCAAATCTGCTTTTCTGCAACTGGCTTAACTACTTTGTATACCAGACCACACCGTATGACATTAAAAAGATTAAATAAGACATAAATTAAAAGCGTGCGCGGAAATTTCCGCGCACGCTTTTTTCTGCGTTTAATCATTTTGTTTCGGTATCCTTTACAAGAACGCCTACTACAAGATACCTCTCGTTTTTATTGTAATCGGTACAGGTCGAAAGCACTACCATTTTACTGTCGAGCGTGACTTCAAGGTCTTCCCGCACGTTCTTTATAAGCGATTTCGGGTCGCAAACCTCATCGATAAAGTTTTGCGACTGTATATCGTTATTAAAATCGAACGAGGCGGGTATAAGCCGGTCGTCATAGACGAAAGCTGATTTGATTTCATATTTCAGTATATGCTTACGCCTGAAAATATAAAAATATGGGTTGTCGTCAAAAAAGTTTTTATCCCTGAAATCTTTAAGGTGACCGAACATGGTCAAATCGTGCATATTATGCCCGTAAAGTATCGTGCATCTGTTTGAAAAATCGGGCGAGTTCACCTTTTGCATATAAACCGTGCCGCCCCAGGAAAAATTGCCTTCAAGGTCGCGGCGCAGGTAATAATCGGTGCTTTTTTCCTCGCCCTCGGGGCGCACCACCGGATAATCTATCGGCAGATTTTCAAACTGTATCCAGCCGCAGATATCGCCGTTTTTCTCGGCAAGCTCGTCAAATTTTATCGGGTTTTCCGGAAGCGGCTCTCCCTGCGACGAGGCGTCGGGATCGATTTGCGCGTTTTTGTTTTTGAACTCGTTGTAATTGTCTTTTCTTCTGATATACGGCAAAACGATCAAAAGCACCGCGACCACAGTCAGAACAGCCGCGATTACACCGAGAACTATGGAAATTATACGCTCTTTTTCTTTGCGTGTACGTGCCATCAAATCACCTTTGAGTGTATTTCTTTTTCGCTTTTATTACGGCGTTCCCGCCCATATAGGGGCGAAGCGCCTCGGGTATTTTAATGCTGTAATACTCGCCGTCGAACTGAAGGTTGTTTTCTATCAACGCTATAAGCATACGCGGCGGCGCGACAACGGTATTGTTAAGGGTATGGGCGAGGTATTTTTTACCGTCGGCGCCCTTTATCCTTATGCCGAGTCTTCTCGCCTGCGCGTCGCCGAGGTTGGAGCAGGAGCAAACCTCGAAATACTTTTTCTGTTTGGGGCTCCACGCCTCAACGTCGTAGGATTTGACCTTCAAATCCGCAAGGTCGCCGGTGCAGCATTCAAGCGTGCGTACGGGGATATCGAGGCTTCTGAACAGTTCGACCGAATAACCCCACATCTTATCAAACCACGCCATACTGTCCTCGGGCTTGCAGATAACTATCATTTCCTGCTTTTCAAACTGGTGTATACGGTAAATGCCGCGCTCCTCTATGCCGTGCGCTCCCTTTTCCTTTCTGAAACAGGGCGAATAACTCGTAAGGGTAAGCGGCAGTTTTTCCTCATCGGTAATGGTATCTATAAACTTGCCTATCATCGAATGCTCCGAGGTGCCTATAAGATAAAGGTCTTCACCCTCTATCTTATACATCATGGCGTCCATTTCCTCAAAGCTCATAACGCCGGTAACGACGCTCGACCTTATCATAAAGGGCGGTATGTGGTAAATGAAGCCCTTGTCTATCATAAAATCGCGCGCGTAAGCGGTAACCGCGGAATGCATCCGCGCGATATCGCCCATCAGATAATAGAAGCCCTCGCCGGCGACTCTGCCCGCCGCTTCCTTATCGATACCGTCAAAAAGCGCCATTATATCGGTATGATAGGGTATTTCAAAATCGGGGCTTGTCTGCTCGCCGTACTGTTTTATCTCAACGTTTTCGCTGTCGTCCTTTCCTACCGGCACGCTCGCGTCAACTATATTCGGTATTTTCATCTGACGGATTTTCACCTGTTTTTCAAGCTCGGCTTCCTTTTCTTCAAGAGCGCTCAATTCCTGCGCCTGTTCGGTCACAAGCTTTTTGGTGGCTTCCGCCTCATCCTTTTTGCCCTGTGCCATTAAAACGCCTATCTGTTTGCTTATCTTGTTCCGGTTCGCGCGAAGCTCGTTGGCGCGGTTGTTAACGTCCTTTTTTTCTTTATAAAGGGCGATAACCTCGTCAACAAGCGGCAGTTTATCATCCTTGAATTTCTTTTTGATATTTTCCTTTACGATTTCGGGATTTTCGCAAATAAACTTAATATCCAGCATCGGTATCTTCCTTTTTTGAAAAATAATAAACTTTTTTACAGTATACCATATTCGTTTATCCATGTCAAAGGTATTAAAGCACTTTTTCGGCGCAAAATATTACCGGGTGATACAAATGAGTAAAAAATCAGACAAAAAGCGCAAATTTTCCGTGCCGGTTCCCTTGGGCGA
>JAFZIW010000075.1 GCA_017554125.1 Clostridia bacterium
ATTTTTCGCCCAATATATCTATCGGCGTGTTAACTATCCATAGAATCTTCATAAGTTTCCTCACTGTCGGGTTTGTGAATCAAAAATAGTGTTGCCGGAATAAAGAATGCTAATACTTCAAGCCACATACCGGTGTTTACGGTTGACAAAATGATTGCCTGAACAAACGACCATAGCACATAACCGTAACCGGGACTTGACTTAAAGGGCTTAAAGAACCAACGGTAGATATTCCGATAAACAAATACAATAGCCATACCGCCCAATATGCCGTATTGCGCGAGCGAATCAAGTATAAAAGAATGCCCGCCGAAGTCACTGTGTTGGCCGAATATTTGGCCGAAGAGGGGGCTGGCCCAGAATCCCTCTAAAGAAATTTGGTAAAGTTCGATCCTGTTGCTTTCGGAGTTCTCAAGACCGGTAAATCCGTTTGCCAGCGCGGTAAGCCGTTCGTTAAGCACGTCACTGTTCAAAACATCTGCTAGCCATAAAAGAAAACGGCTGAAAACATCCCAAAGCAAAAAGACGGCTGCGAAAACTATTATTCCGAAAATCAGCAACTGCTTTTCGCCGAGCCTCTTGCCTGCAAAAAACAGGGCGGAGGATATGAGCAGTAAAAGTAATGCTATGGTATATTCCGAAAGTATCACCAGTGTCAGAAGCGCCAAAAACGTGATCAGAAAAACGATGCGGTTTATCCGTCTGAATTTATACGCAAGTATCAGCATCGGGTACATAAGAACACATATATAAACAAAGTTGTAACCGCCGATGTTGTGCCAACCGTATTTTATGTTTTCAGCGCTGTCTGATTCAGCTATCGTCGCAAGTATTCTGGCAGCCTGAGGGAACTGTATAACACCGATTATCGTTGTGATTGCTGTGATCAGTATTGCAAAAATCATAATTTTTGCAAACATATTCATATTTTCCGGTTTGTGCTGAATATAGTAGTATCCTAAAATTACAGGCAATAAAAACAGTATACTTTGATAACCCCATAAAAGTACGGAGTCTGTTTTTGTAAAAAAAGTAAGAAGGATATATAAAGCAAACGGGAAAACCGTGTATGCTATGGCGGTAATTCTTTTAATTCCGCCGGAAAGTACAATAAAGCCGAGCAGGAAAACTATCAGCAGCATATACGCGTACGTAGTTATATACGTGCTTATAAAAACCGACATTATCGGCAAAGTTGTATACATAATAACAACAATTGTCGCCAAAGTTATCGGGTTAAGTACTTTTCTTGTCATCGCTTTAATTCACTCTCTAAAAAACCAATAATCTTTTTTGCCTGAACGGTGTTGGATTTGTTTTGCAGTACGAACTCACGCGCTTTTGCGCCGAATTCGTTTCTCTCTTCAAACGAGCGCGAAAAGATTTCGCGCAAAACGTCCGAAATGCCCAAAGGCGTTTCGTCTTCAAGTAAATAAACATAGGGATAATACTCTTCGGGCATGCCAGGCAGTCTGGTGGTAAGAAGCGGAGTACCCGATATCATGTATTCCATATTTTTGGACGGAAAGGAGTATTTCGTGTATTCGGGCGCGGTGGGACGCGGGTTTACAAGCAACGACGCCGACTGTTCGGCTTTTACGACCTCTGCGTTGTCACAAACCCCCATATATTTAACGGATGAATACTGGCCTGAAATCGCTTTTAACTCTTCCGCGTAATCGCCGCTGCCGTAGATATGCAGTTCACAGTTATCGAGATTTGCCAGTATAAAACCCTCAACGAGATTTTTGATACCGTATATTTTCTTAATGCTGCCGGCGTATACTATCTGGCGGGTACCGTCCTTTAATTCGACTTTTTCAGTGTCGTCAGCAGGCGCAAGTGAAGAATCGACGTGACCTTCAAGCACGATATACGGCTTATTCTTTTGATTTATACGTGCGTTCATTTGCTCTGTCAGCAGTATAAAACCGTCGACTGATCTGAAAAATCGGTTGTTTATGCGCCGTGCGATACCGCCTTGTGACATCATATCCGGTATATCGGTAACTATCGTAATAATCGGTATTTTTTTGATTTTGCCGGCGAGCATCATACCGTATGCGTTTGCGATATTAAGGCAATCGCAGACAATATAGGTATCGTCGCGCTTTTTTGCTTTAAGTGTGCCGAAAAACGAGCCGAAGAATATGCAAAAACGCCTAAAAACCGGGAGATTAACGGTGTTTATGTAATGGTAATAAACGCCGTTTTCGGTTTCATCCTTTTCGCGGATAAAAACCTTTTTAGTAAGGGCTCTGTTTATGGGGAGCCCTGAAAAGCACTTAACATGGGCACCGTTTGCGGCAAGACCTTTTATGAGAAGTCCGTGGTACTTTTGGTCAGGGCGCAGTATTGATATATTTTTGCCGCTCATCAGTTCGTTATACTTTTTGTCGGTGCAGTTTGAAAAGCCGTAAAGTAGTTGCATTATAAGTCTCCGTATGATTTTAATTGAACATTCTTTTCTTGTGCCACACTGTAAAGAGCAACGCCTGTCGGAACACCGTCGACAAATTTTCTGCGGTCGATAAGGATACCGTCCTTGCCGTAATCGGGGTGAGCCATTATTTCAAGGTTGTCCGGCAAAGCGATACCGGCTATATCTTTAAGGCTGCCGAAGCAGTCGGTGGTCTTAAAGCCCCTTTTACGCAGGTTTTTGTTGTAAATACTCTTGATCACCTTTTTGTAGGCGGGAATACCTCCTATATTTCGGTGAAGGCGTATTTTTTCAATGCCGTTTTCTTTGCAAACTCTTAAAACTATCGGCGATATAAAAACCGCGGTATGGATATGGTGATGTGAATCGGCGTGGTCAATTTTAAGCCCTGCCGCCTTGATTTTTGCCGCCTGCGCGGAAAGTTCTTTGTAGACCGCTTCTTTTTCAGTTTTGTTTAGTGGTTTTAGGCGGTTTATTCTGTCGTGAAAAATACCGTTTTCGCAAAATGCGGGACAGCGTTTTATATCTTCGGTCAAAGGCTTGTCTTCGGTAAGATTAAAGTGAATTCCCACGTTATCTGCAAATCCGTTTTCTTTTGCAAGCGTTACAGCTTCGTCAAACGCCTCGCCGTTTGCAAGCATTGTGGTATCGCTGATAAGTCCTTCGCGGAATGCCGACACAATAGCGCGGTTCACATTGCCCGACAGACCGAAATCATCAGCGTTAATTATAATCTGCGTTTCCGGCACGATCACAGCCTCCAATAACTTAAGCCTGATTTTACAAGAAGGGAAACGTCATACAGACCTTTTACGTCAATAAGAACCTTTTGCTCATCGCTGAGCGAAGCTTTGTAAAGCTTTTTGATATCCGCTAAATCAAGTGCCTTGAATTCGTTGTGTGCTACTGCTACGATAAGGCAATCAATATCTTTTATACCAGAAAGCGGTGTGAGCGTAACGCCGTATTCATGCATAGCGTCTCTTTCGCTCGCCCACGGATCGGCAACCAGCGGTTCAATGCCGTATTCGTTTAATCGTTCAATTATGTCGGCAACCTTGCTGTTTCTGGTATCCGGGCAGTTTTCCTTGAAAGTAAGGCCTAAAATCGCCACTTTTGATTTTTTGGGAGCCTGTCCCGCTTCTATCATCTTTTTGATCGCGGCGTCGGCGATATATCTGCCCATACCGTCGTTAACGATCCGTCCGTTAAGTATTATCTGGCTGTGGTAGCCGAGTTTTTCCGCTTCGTAGGTAAAGTAATACGGGTCAACGCCTATGCAGTGTCCGCCTACAAGGCCGGGACGGAAACCCAAGGCGTTCCATTTGGTATTCATACCGTCAACTACCTCGTTGGTATCTATACCCATACGGTCGAATACCATTGCAAGCTCGTTCATAAAGGCTATATTTATATCTCTCTGGCTGTTTTCAACCACCTTGACCGCCTCGGCGGTTTTTATTGATGAAACAGGATATGTTCCCACCTCAATAACAAGGTCGTAAACGTTTTTGATCTCCTCAAGCGATTCCTCGTCCATACCCGAAACGATCTTATGTATGTTTTCGAGACGGTGAACTTTGTCGCCGGGATTTATTCTTTCGGGGGAATACCCGATTTTGAAATCCACGCCGCATTTAAGACCGGACTGCTTTTCAAGTATCGGTATGCAAACGTCTTCGGTAACTCCGGGATAAACGGTTGATTCATAAACGACTATTGAGCCTTTAGTCAGATTGCGTCCCACGATCTCCGATGCGCCGATAACAGGCGTAAGGTCGGGAGTGTGGTCGGCATTTACGGGTGTTGGAACTGCCACAATGTGAAAAGACGCTTCTTTAAGCCTTGTTTCATCCGCTGTAAATTCAGCCGTTGTGGCTTTTATAATGTCGTCACCGACTTCCTTTGTCGGGTCAACACCTGATTTATAAAGGTCGATTTTAGCCTTATTAAGATCAAACCCGATCACCTTTATTCCTTTTTTTGCAAAGGCAACAGCAATCGGCATACCAACGTAACCGAGGCCGACGAGTGAAAGCTTGCTTTCGCCGTTCAACAATTCTTTGTAAATACTCATTTTAATCCTCCGATTGATTTTTCGGCAATTCTTCTGTATGAGAACGTCGGGATACCGCGTTCCTCGGCAACTTTTTTCATTTCAGCGATGTTTTGTATGGCTTGTTTTATAACTCTGACGTATTCATCAACAGAATCACTTTCAAAAAACATACAGTTGCCGCCTAAATCTATGTGATCAAAACCCGGTATCCGTTTAAAAATGCAGGGCTTACCTATACCCACAGCCTGCTCCCAAAGAACAGAGTGTAATCCTGGAAAGGCTACTATATCCGCGGCGGCAAATAACTCATATATTTCTTCAATATTTTTCCAACCTATGTATGTTACCCGATTGGAAAGTTCTGAATTAAAACCTATTTTGAGATTATCTTCAACGCTGCCGAATACAATAAGGTGAACTGCATCGTCATCAATAACATTTACGGCACTCATAAGTTTTAATGTTTGTGGTTTATTGTGGTCAATTTTCCCGCCGGAAACAATAAGAATCTGATTGTCAGATATTCCCAGCCTTTTCCGTAGATTGTCTCTGATTTCCGGTTTACGATTATTTGCAACAAGATCGTCATCTGCGCCGAGGGGCAGCAGTTCAACTTTTTCTTTTGGCAGACCGTAAACGTCAATCAAAAAATCCACTCTTGCGGGGGTTACACCGAAAAACTTCTCGGTATACGGCAATGCTTTATGTGCTAGACACTTCCATATAATACCATGCAGTATTTTTTTTGATAGAACCCCTTTTGCACTATTGTTATGATCAGCATGTGAATCGATATACAGTTTTACGCTTGGATGACGTTTTACATATTTTATTACTTTAAGCAAGTCGAAAAACTGCATATTATGGCAAAAAATAACATCAGAATTAATTTGCTCTATTGATTTATAAAAATTCTTAAAGAGTTTAAACTTACTGTTAAAATCTTTGTTTTTGCCCGTTGCCAAACGAAGAATGCGTATGCCCAATTTATCAATATAATCATCGCATTGGCATTTCGTTAATTTGCCGTTTGGGGAGTATTTGTACTTTGAAGTAATCACAGTAACATCGTTTCCGTTAAGTCGTTGGTATTTTGACAGCAAATTATCTTGATACGAAAAACCGTCAGTAAATATACTTAACAAGCAAATATTCAACACTTTCATAGATTTCACCAACCTTGGCCACATAACAGGCAATGATACGGATAACTTTTAAGTATATCGTTACGAGTCGAGCACTTGTTTCAAGCAACAACAAAATTCCCCGAATTAATTTAAAAATTAACCCGATACGGCGATGGTATGTTTGTTAAATACGAAACCTTCATAGATTTATTCTTCAATCTCAAGCTTTCTATACGAATACTTTAATAATTCATCCAATCTTGAACTGTCAAACATCGAGCTTTTTACTTCAAGCTTCTCATCAACTTTTGGAAACGGGATATACTTAACTGTTGCAGAATACTTTTCGGCAATTATTTGCGCCAATTCGCCGAGTGTTTTTATTTCTCCTCCGACGTTATATACTCCGAGACACTTTTCGTTTTCTGCGGCTAATATCAGCACTTCGCAAATATCGATTATATGTGTAAAAGTTCTCTTTGAAGTTCCGTCTCCAAAAACCGTTATTTCTTTGTTTTCTCTTGCTTGTTTTGTAAAAAACTCATATGTTCCGTAATTTGGCTCAATGCCGGGTAACGAACCATAGGGAACACAAATTCTCAACACACAATAAGGTATATCGTAAATGTTCGAAAACACTTCCAAATACTTTTCGGCAGCATATTTATTGACGGCGTAGATGCTTTTAAATGCTTTCAAAGATGATTCTTTAAGAAGATTTTCGCTTGAAGCATACATAAGCCTTGAAGACGGATAGACAATCTTTGCTTTTGACCCTTTATCAACATACGTCGTAAGAAAATTCACAAGGTATATTTCGTTTATCCTTATAAACTCTTCGTAGTGATCAAAACCGGATTTTGTGCCGGTTAATCCCGTGAAAAAGAATATTGCATCACACGAAAAATCAATGCTTGCCAGGGATTCGGGACTGTTAAAATCAATTCTGGTGTAGTTTTTTAATGAAACCTCATTTTGCGATTGTATGTCATATAAATAAACAGAAATGCTTTCGCCGTATTTTTCTTCCAGGTGCTTAGTTAAATTTCTTGCAATATAACTGTTAGCCCCGATTATAGCAACTTTTTGCATGTTGCACTTCCTCTTCCATTCGTTTTATCAGATCTATGGCTTTGGTTTCAAAATCGAAGTTTTCAAGCGCGTATTCCCGGCATTTTCTTGATGCTTCGTCTGTCTTTTTATCAATTGTTTTTACATAACTTATCAAAGAATCCAAGTCATCCGCCGGAAACAGTTTGGCGGTTTCCGGGCATGCCGTATCCGGTATACCTGATGAATTAAACCCGATTATAGGCGTTCCGCAGGCCTGGGAAATCAAACAAACCGTTGGATAAGTATCTTCTTTGCTTGTCATAATAAAAGCATCCGCCAAAGTGCAGATTTTTGATAACTTTTCCTGATCGGCGATGTAAGGCAGAGATATACAGTTCCCGGGGATTTCGGCCTCAGGTTCATCATTTCCGACGTGAACGAATTGAATCTGACTGTTTTTACACACATTAGCCGCTTTAAAGAACACTTCTTTTACGTTTTTTCTCAAATCGGACAAAGGATTTATTGAAAGAACGATCGGCTTTTGTGTGTCGATCCCCAGCTCTTTTATAACGTCGCTCGGATCGGTCGGTTTATAAACGCTTTTAACATCTATTCCCCATGCGCAAGACAAAACGTTCTTTTCTTTTTCTGAAAAAATAGGTGAGTCCAGAGCCCGGCGGCAATTCTGAGGCGTAGATATAAAAAACAAAGAATCGAGTGATGAGTAATTTCTTTTTTTATCAGAAAACATTGCCTTCGAGCAATCATAAAAAGTCTTCGGGTAATCGCCGAGTTTCGGACAGTCTCCGCATCCGTTTTTATATTTTTTGCAATCTCCCGCATAGGTGCATTTACCGTGATAAGCATACTCGTCAAACATGTAGTAATAAACCGGTATGTTAAAAACTTTCAGGAGTTTGAAAAGATAGTTTTCGTTTATATAGTATCCGTGTAAATTGCCAAGCACCACGGCGTCGGGGTTAAACTGCTTGATATATCTTTTCAATTTTATGGATGATATCGGAGCCTTTACGCTGTTTAATCCAAATAGTCTTGTAAACAAGACGTTAATATATAGCTCTACAGCAGGAGTGATTTTTCTAGCACGCCGTATTTCAGAATGGCTTTCTCTTCCGTAAAAAAATAAAGTATCATGTCCGTATTGACGAAATTTTTCTTGCAGATTAAACATTATATTGCCGGTACTGCCATCTTTAATAACGGTGTTAATAAACAATACTCTCATTTTTCCCTCCGAGAAGCCTCTATGAGCCGATCAGGTTTTTGATTTCTCTCAAATATTCCGACAAACATATATCTTTTGAAAAGTTGTTTATGATAAAATTCCTTGAATTGCACTTACGTTTTGTGCTTGAGAACCGTTCGTTATACTTTATTTCAATTATACTTGCAAGAAGCTCTTTGCTTTCGGGTTCAATACATATTCCGCCACCCGATTCTTCTAAAAGCGCCGATAAATCGCTATCGGTGTCAAACGCGGCAATTATCGGTGTATTGCAAGCCATTATACTGTATGTCTTACTCGGCACGGCCGCTTTTCCTACGCCTTTTTTACAGGTTATCAGCGAAACGTCGCCTAAACTGTAAACTTCCGATATGCGTTCGGGGGGCAAAAGCGGGTTGATTATTACGTTTGTCAGTTTTTTTTGGGCGACTTCTTTTTTTGCCTTTTCAAATTCACTGCCACCACCGAAAAGAACAAACAATATGTCGGTATTATCGCGCAGAAGTTCTGCGGCTGAAATTATAACATCTGTACCCTGTGTCGCACCGAAATTTCCGGCATAGGTTACAATAAACTTGTTTTTGCTTACGCCGTATTCGTCGAAAAGCTTGTTGTCTTCGCGTTTTATCGGTTTAATCTTTTCTGTGTCTATCCAGTTCGGTATCACCGTAATCTTTTCTTTCGGCACACCTTTTGTCATAATATTTTGCTTAAAGCCTTCGCTTATAACAACTATTTTGTCGGCGCTTTTGTAGGTGGAGTTTTCTATTTTACGACCGATTTTATAAAGCAGAGAGCCTTTTCTTGTCATCCCGGCATTTATAAGCGAATCGGGGAATATATCTTGGAGTGAATATATAAAAGGCACACCAAGTTTTTTTGCAACTTTCCCTGATATCCAACCTTGTGTGGGCGGGGTGCTGTTTGCAAAGACTGCATCAATGCCAATTGCTTTTTTCCCCATTTGATAAGTGCGAATATTGCACCAAAAATAACGAACGGCGCGAGCTATCGGATTTTTGCCTTCTTGCGGCGAACTAAACCTCTTGACGCTTACATGCCCGCCGTAAATGGTTTCAGATTTAATTTTTTTATATATGTTCGCCGTTTCTTTATTTATTCCGCGTGTCGGTGTGGGACATATTACTTGTACATTATGTCCGGTGTCAGCTAAATTGCTTAACAAATCGTTTTCAAGATGTGTGAAAGAGATTTGCTCGGGTTCAAAATACGCGTCTAAAAACAGTAATTTCATATTCTTTCACCGGGCTTATAAGTATACTCGTTCATCAATCTGCCTTCTTTTGTTTTATAACTTCTTGAAAGCACAAAGCCGTTTTTTTGATAAAAACGGTTTGCTGCTTCGTTGTTTTCGGCGTCGGTTTCAAGGCTGATATATGAATACTCATTAAAATCTACAAAAGATTTAAGGCGGTCAATCAACGCCGTGCCTATTCCTCTGTCCCCGCATTCGGGGTCAACACAGATCGATGCGAGTTCAACGTAGCGTTCTTCTTTTACAACTGAATCACTTTTTCCGAATGCGCCTAATATGCGCTTTATGAAAGAGGGGTGTAAAACGGCCGCTTTTAATGAGCAAAAAGCAAATCTAACAACATGCTTTTTAATGAGTTGTTTGAAAAAGCGCGGATAATTCATTGAATATGCTAAAAACCCTTTTAGTTCACCGTCTTCTTCTGCAATGAATATTCCCGATTCGTCATCTTCGAAAAAACCGAGGTAGAGTGTTTTTAAAAACGGGACGCCCAATTGCGTTAAAAAGAAACGGGGAAACGCCTTTTTGTGCAAAAGCGCAATACGGTTTATTAATTGTTTGTCGGTTAATTCGTGAATTGAGAACATATCTTACCTGTTTCCCTTTTTTAGCACTGCAAATACAGTCGTAAACATTACCGATATATCATCATACAATGAGAAGTTTTTCAGTGCGTCTAAATTTATTTTCATTTTTTCCGGCAAAACTGTATTCAAATACTGATCTTCAACATCAGCGCCCGCCGTTAATAGTAACGCTTCGTCTTTGTATGCGACAGAAGCTTTTGACGTTATACCCGCGGGTAGCAGGAGTGTGGCAAAATATTCAGGCTTGTACATACTCACATATTTGAGCGTTTCAGGGCGCGTGCCGACAAAAGACATATTGCCCGATATCACATCTATGAGTTGCGGAAGTTCATCAAGACGGGTATTTCTTAAAAACAGACCGGCTTTTGTTATTCTCGGGTCGTTTTCAGAAGTAATTTCCGAACCGAGTTTTTCCGCATTTGTTACCATTGTTCTGAATTTATGTATTCTGAAGTGCTTGCCGTATGCAGTGACACGTTCTTGTCTGAAAAACACCGGACCGGAAGAATCACATTTTATGATTATGGCGATTGCAATCATGGGAATTGCAAAAAGTATAATCAAGATTGACGCAAGAAGAAAATCAAAAACGCGTTTAACGGCGATTTGACCGCGCTTTTTCCCTAGAACATCCCAATACGGTTTTACTTCTTCTGTTTGCATAAATTCGGGAAGGTTTCTCCACTGTTTAAGCATAGATTCTCACACTCAAAGTTTTTATATAAGCTTTTTTACATTTTCGCACACATACTCCACCTGCTCATCGGTAAGCAGTGTGTGAAGAGGCAGGGATATTTCGTTTTTGTACTGGTTGTATGCATTCGGATAATTTTTTATATCAAAGCCGAGATTCTTATACGCCGTATGCATAGGAAGCGGTTTAAAATGCACATTGCAACTTATCCCGGCATCAGCCAGTTTTACAAGCAACTCATTTCGCTCGTTTTCGTTTATACCTTCAATACGCATAAGATACAGGTGTCCGTTGCCTTCAAAATCATCTCCGAAATGGTTAAGCCTTTTAATGCCGAGCGGCAATAAAGTATTATCATATTGCTCAACAACACTCAGGCGTTTTTGCTTGAGCGAATCAAAGCGCTCGAGTTGTGCAAGCCCAAAGCCCGCTAAGATGTCGGTCATGTTGCACTTATAACCGGTTGTGAGTATATCGTATTCCCAAGAGTTGGGTCCGTTTTTTGCAAGCGCATCTTTGCTTTGCCCATGCAGTGATATGTACATATAATCGTTGTAAAGCTCATCGTTGTCGATTCCGTTTCTGTCAAGCCATGTTACCGCACCGCCCTCAGCCGTAGTGAGATTCTTAACGGCGTGGAAAGAGAAACATGTGAAGTCGGCAACAGTTCCTGACTTTTTACCATTATAAGAAGCACCGAAGGAGTGTGCCGCGTCGGCAATTACAACAGGGCGGTCAAAGCATTTAAGATACTTGTTGTTACCCGCGCTGAACAGATGCTTTTTTGCCTGGATTGCGGCAAAAACTTTTTCATAATCGCACATTACACCGCCGATATCTACCGGTATGATGGCTTTGGTGCGCTCGGTTATTAAATCAGGAATAGCGTCATAATCAATATGAAAGCTGTCCTTTGCCACATCGGCAAAAACAATTTTTGCGCCCACGTGGTCTATCACCGAAGCAGAAGCGGTATATGTATACGCGCTGGTTATTATCTCGTCGCCGGGTCCTATTCCTAAAAGCCGCAAGGTCATTTCAAGACAGGCGGTTGCGGAATTGAGACACGCGACCCTATTCGTTCCGCAATACTCGGCAAGTCTTTTTTCAAACAGTTTTGTTTTAGGACCGGTTGTAATCCAACCGGATTTCAGTACTTCGACAACCTGAGTTATTTCTTTTTCGGAAATATCCGGAGGAGAAAATGGGATTTTCATGTAACACCTTCCCTTGAAACGATAAATATGTAAGGACATATCGCTACATCATAGCATTATAGCATAATAATATATAATATGCAAGCATTTTGACGCAAAATCGGTGAGAACACTTGCGGGCGCGGCAAAGAGAGCGATTGATAACGCCTTTTAATCAGGCTGTTAAAACTATGAAAAAATATTGACAAACGCAACTTTTTGTGCAATAATAACTGCAAATTGAAAATTGCCTTTGATAGAGGCGCGGTATTTATCAGTAGCGCGGGGTGTACGGGCAAATTGCTCCGCGTAAAAGGAAATATCGCCGAAGGGAAGCGGGCCGCCCGGGCTTGTTTTTCTGGGTCGTCGGGGAATACCCGGCGGACTGTCGCATTTTGCGGAGAGCTATCGCACGGAATTTTTTAACGCTTGTGATACTCTTGTTATCGCAGGCATTTTTATTTTGAAAAGGAGATTGATTAAAATGAAAAGAATTATTGCCATGATCGCCGTATTAGCGCTGATTTTGGGACTTTGCGCCTGCGGCAAAAGCGTCGACGCTTCAAAAGATGAAGAAAAAGTCAAAGAAGCCGGCGTGCTCAAAGTAGGTATGGAATGCGCTTACGCGCCTTTCAACTGGACTCAGGACGACGACAGTAACGGTGCGGTGAAGATTGCAAACGCCGAGGGTTATGCCAACGGTTACGACGTACAGATAGCCAAGAAAGTTGCCGAAAAAATCGGCGTTGACCTTGAAATCTACGCGTATGAGTGGGATGCGCTTATCCCCGCGGTTCAGTCGGGTACGCTTGATTGTATCATAGCCGGTATGAGCCCGACGGAGGACAGAAAAGAAGAAATAGATTTCTCTTCAAATTATTACGTTTCCAACCTTGTTGTCATCACAAAGAAGGACAGTGCGTATGCTTCGGCAAAATCGCTGGGCGATCTCGCGGGTGCAAAGATAAGCGCTCAGGACGGTACCTTCCACGCACAGGCGCTGACGCAGATAAAAGACGTTAAATCAAGCGTTATGAAGGACTTTACAATGCTTTACACCGCCGTTACCGCCGGCACTATCGACGGTTATATAGCCGAGGAGCCGACCGCTTTGCAGGTTTGCGGAAACAACGATGCGCTTACCTACGTTAAACTCATAAACAACGATACCGGATTTGAGTGCACCGAGGGTGACACCGCTATCGCGGTAGGCCTTCGCAAGGGCTCGCCTCTTAAAGAAAAGGCGTCCGCGGCTGTTGATTCCATTTCGACCGAAGAACGCAGTGAGATAATGGAAAATATGGTAAAACTCGCGCCTGCGGAAGAATAATTTGCTGAGGTTTTCAAATGTCACTTTTTGAAGATATCTCCAAGGTATGGTCAAAGTACGGCGATACGATTTTAAGCGGTATTGCCAATACCGTGATAATATCGATAATAGGTACGCTTATAGGCTTGCTTATCGGTCTTATCAACGGTATTATCCGTACTGTACCGAAGCCTAAAAACCCCGTAGCCAAGGTGGTTTTGACCGTTGTAAACTGGGTGATAAACGTCTACGTCGAGGTGTTCAGAGGAACGCCTATGATGGTACAGGCGATGATTATCTACTGGGGTTACGCGTATATGAATGCCGGTTCGACTTTGCCGCTTATACCGGCGGGTATAGTAATAGTTTCGATAAATACCGGCGCATATATAACCGAAATCGTACGCGGCGGTATCATCTCTATTGACCGCGGACAGTTTGAGGGCTCGGCGAGTATCGGTATGTCGCATTTCCAGACCATGATACATATCATCATTCCTCAGGTCATGCGTAACATATTGCCGTCGGTATCCAATGAATTTGTTGTAAATATCAAGGATACGTCGGTGCTCAACGTTATAGGCGTTACCGAGTTATACTTTTACGCGGCGAGCGCGGCAAAGAACAGTTATAAAATATTTGCGAGTTATCTTATCGCCTGCGCGATATACTTCTGCCTGACCTTTACTATAACCCGCATATTGCGGCTTGCCGAAAGGCTTATCGAGGGCAAGGAGAATTATACCGTATTCGGCTCGCAGAGCGATTTCCCCGCGGAGATACACGTTTCAAAGGAGGAAAGCGCCAATGGCTGAACACGTTATAGAAATAAAGCACCTTAAAAAGAGCTTTGGCGAAAACCCGGTGCTCAAGGATATAGATTTTTCGATATCCAAGGGCGAAACGGTAAGCGTTATCGGCTCGTCCGGCTCGGGTAAGAGCACAATGCTGCGCTGTATAAATCTGCTCGAAACGCCTACCGGCGGCGAGATACTTTTCCACGGTAAAAACATTCAGACCGAGCTTGAGGTTTCAAAATACCGCGCAAAGGTCGTAATGGTGTTCCAGTCGTTCAACCTCTTCAACAACCTTAACGTGCTTCAAAACTGTGTGATAGGGCAAACGACGGTGCTCGGGCGCGGCAAAGAAGAAGCGCGCAAAAAGGCGATGGAGTATCTCGAAAAAGTCGGGATGACGCCTTATATCAACGCAAAACCGCGTCAGCTTTCCGGCGGTCAGAAGCAGCGCGTCGCCATAGCGCGGGCGCTTGCCATGGACCCGGAGGTAATCCTTTTCGATGAGCCTACAAGCGCGCTCGACCCCGAAATGGTCGGCGAGGTGCTTTCGGTTATGAAGCGGCTTTCGGAATCGGGGATGACTATGATAGTGGTTACCCACGAAATGGCGTTCGCCCGCGACGTAAGCGACCGCGTTATATTTATGAACGACGGGTATATATGCGAGCAGGGCGCGCCCGAAGAGGTTTTCGGCGCGCCGAAAAGAGAGGAAACGAAAAATTTCCTGTCGCGATTCCTTAATCAGTAAAAAATGCGGAGAAGGGTCACAACCTTCTCCGCAAATCATATAGCTTATTTTATTTCCTGTTCAAGATTCCTGAAAGTTTCAGTATCGAAAAAATCGCTTATGGAAATCTGCAAACCGTCACAAATCTTTTTAATGGTGGAAATTCCGGGATTGTTGCTTTGACTGTAAATAATCGATTTAATGGTGGTGTACGGAATTCCGGAGATTGTTGCTAATTTGCAAAAGTTAATTCCTTTTTCGTTTGCCAACTGCTCTATTCTTTCTTTTGTTGCTTCGGTGATATTCATAAAAACGCCTCCCGACAAAACAAGAATAAATGTTTTGCCGGGAACAGATAGACTATAAAATGTACTATTTATGATATATAGTCTTTTTTATTCGTTCTGCAGCAATTTGTATAAAAATATCCGGTGTTACGTTTATTCCGGACATTTCAAGTGCTGTTTTCAGTTCTGAATCAACTTGTTTGCTTGAAACGCCGTGTCTTTTTGCTATTTGAGCGATAATCTTTTTGTATTCCATAAACATCCCCCTTTCGTCACAATAGTACAATATATAGTCTATCGAAATTTGTCAAATCGTGCGGTTTCTTAAAAATTTTTTAATTTTGCCGTTTTAACCGAAAATGTTTAATAATTGACTTAAACGGGAAAAAGTTGTATCATACAAGCAGTATTATGTAGGAGAAAACATTTATGAGAATGGTAATAAAGGTGGGCACTTCGACGCTCACGCATAAAACGGGCAAGCTTAACATCCGGGTATTTGAAGAACTGACAAAAGTAATATCCAACCTGAAAAATTCCGGTATCGAGGTAATACTCGTGTCCTCGGGCGCTATCGGTATGGGCGCGGGGAAATTGGGACTTTCGGGCAGACCGTCGGATATACCCACCAAACAGGCGGCGGCGGCGGTAGGTCAAAGCGAGCTTATGTATATGTACGACAAATGCTTCGGCGAGTATAATCATACCGTGGCGCAAATGCTTCTTACCGCTAACGATTTTGAGGATGAGGTGAAGCATACGAACCTGACAAATACGCTCGTTCGCCTTTTGGAGCTCGAAACCCTGCCGATAATAAATGAAAACGATACGGTATCCACCGCCGAACTTTCGATAGGCGATAACGATACCCTGTCGGCGCTCGTCGCCATTGACGCGAAGGCGGATATGCTGGTGCTTGTTTCGGATATCGAGGGGCTATATACCGCCGATCCGCATAAGGATAAAGGCGCGAAGCTGATATCTGTCGTCGATAACGTCGACGAGGTTCTGAAGCTCGGCGAGGGAACGGTGTCGGTACTCGGTACGGGCGGTATGGCTACAAAGCTTCAGGCGGCGAAGCTGGTGACCGAAGCCGGAATAGATATGATAATCATGAGCGGGTCCGATCCCGACGCCCTTTACGGTATAGTCGAGGGTAAAAGGGTCGGAACGCTGTTTACAAAGAGGAAAAACAAATGACCGTAAATGAAACGCTTAAAGCCGCAAAGGCTTGCGCCGCAAAGGCACTTGAACTCGGCGGCGAACGTAAAAACGGCGCTATCGAACTTATGGCGCAAAAAATCGAGGCGGCGAAAGACGCGATACTGGCCGAAAACGCACTTGACCTTGCTGACGCGAAGGGTAAGCTTTCGGATTCTATGCTCGACAGGTTAAAACTCGATGAATCACGTATTTTATCCATGACCGCCGGTATGCGCGAGGTTGCGAATTTGCCCGACCCCGTAGGTACAGTAAAGAGCAGTATTACAAGACCAAACGGCATAAAAATTGAAAAAATCACCTGCCCGATAGGCGTATTGGCGGTGATTTACGAAAGCCGACCCAACGTGACGAGCGACGCGGCGGTGCTTTGCTTTAAGTCTTCAAACGTCTGTGTTCTCAAACCCGGCAGTGACAGTTACCGTACCGCGAAAGCGATAGTCGCGGCGATGAGAGCGGGTCTGCGCGAAGCGGGGATAAATGAGAATTTTATAAATCTTGTACCCGACCCATCAAGGCGTTCGGCGGAAGAGCTTATGAAGGCGAACGGACTGGTCGACGCGCTCATACCGCGCGGCGGAGCGGGGCTGATACGAGCGTGCGTCGCAAATTCCACCGTGCCGTGCATCGAGACCGGCACCGGCATTTGCCATATTTACGTTGAAAAAAGCGCCGATTTCGGTATGGCGCTCGATATAATCGAAAACGCCAAGACGTCGCGTCCGTCGGTATGCAACGCGGCGGAGGTCTGCCTTATCGATCGGGATATAGCGGCAAAGTTTCTGCCGCAACTCCAAAAGCGGCTTGTCGACGACCGCCTGTTGGCGGGCAAGCCCGCGGTCGAACTGCGGTTTGACAGTCAGTCGGTAAAAATAACCGGCGGCAAACCCGCCGGCGAAACCGATTTCGATACCGAATTTCTCGACTATATTATGGCGGTAAAGTTGGTTGACGGCGTCGATGAGGCAATAGCGCATATTGCGGCGCATTCAACCCACCACAGCGACGCGATAGTAACCGAAAACAGCGCAGTTGCCGATAAATTCTGCATGGCGGTTGACAGCGCGGCGGTCTACGTAAACGCTTCTACCCGGTTTACCGACGGCGGTGAATTCGGGCTCGGCTGTGAAATGGGCATTTCAACGCAGAAGCTTCACGCCCGCGGTCCGATGGGGCTTGAAGAACTGACGAGCTATAAATATCTGATACACGGAAACGGACAGATAAGGTAGGTAAATTATGGGTTACAAAATAGGTTTTATAGGTACCGGCGTTATGGGCGGCGCGCTGGCAAAAGCGGTAGCAAAAAACGAAAAGAGCGTTCTGCTTTCAAACGTACCGCAGGAAGCCGCGCAGAGCCTCGCAAATGAGCTCGGATGCGATTTCGGCGATAACTGCCGCGTCGCGGGCGAATGCGAGTATATTGTGCTCGCCGTAAAGCCGCAGATAATACGCACGGTGCTTTCAGAAATAGCGCCGGTGCTTAAAAGCCGAACCGACCGGTTTGTTATAATCACCATTGCCGCCGGCGTCGCGGTGGCGACAATAAGGGAAGAAATCGGAATTGAATGTCCGGTCATACGCCTTATGCCGAATACGCCGGTGCTTGTGGGCAAGGGTGTAATTCTCTGCGTGTTTGACGGCGTAGACGACGCGGGAAAGAGCGAGTTTTTCCGCATGTTTTCCGCCGCCGGACTTTGCGATGAGATAAGGGAAGAGCAAATCGACGCGGCGGGCGCGCTCACCGGTTGCGGACCGGCTTTTGCTTATATTGTAATGCGGTCTTTGGCGGACGGCGCCGTACAGTGCGGTATCGAGGAAGAAAAAGCGGTGAAATACGCCGAACTTACGGTACTCGGCGCGGCGCATCTGGCGTTTGACAGCAAAAGAGACCTTGAAGAATTAAAACAGGCGGTTTGCAGTCCGAAAGGTACTACTGTTGAGGGTGTAAACGTACTTGAAAGCCGCGGCGTCCGTTCGGCTTTTGCCGATACTGTAAAGGCGTCTTACAGGAGAAGCCTGGAACTCGGAAAAAAATAGATATTTACAAATATTAAGCGGCAAGGGTAAAACCTTGCCGCTTTACGTTTATCAATTCTTATTCTCGCTGTCGTACGCCTTTCTTATGGCTATCGCCAACTGGTCGGCGCAAGAGGTGGATTTAATGCCGCAGGTATTGCCGCGAAGCTTCTCCTCGATATATTCCACCGTCTGCCCTTCAAGCAACTTTGAAACGGCTTTGAGGTTGCCGTTACAGCCGCCGGAAAACTCAATGTTTTTTACCTTGTTTCCGTCGAGTTCAAAAGCAATTTGCCTTGAACAGACTCCCTCGGGTGTGTAAGAATATTTCATATTACCGCCTCCGTAATAATTATGCGGCATTTTATCGCATATGTCAAGAAATTTGTATTGCCAAAAGCCGCGTTTAAGGGTATAATTTACTCATACTTAAAAAGGAGACTTTTGATGTTAAACCGTTCAAGCG
>JAFZIW010000010.1 GCA_017554125.1 Clostridia bacterium
ACGGTCCGAAGGTTATCGAATATAACTGCCGTTTCGGCGACCCCGAAACGCAGGTCGTACTGCCATTGCTTAAAACTGACCTGCTTACCGTTATGAGGGCGGTGACCGACGGGCGTCTCGCCGATATAAACGTCGAATTCTCCGGCGGTTACGCGGCGTGTGTAATAATGGCGTCGAAAGGTTATCCCGCGTCTTATGAAAAGGGCTATGAAATTAAAATATCCGAAGAAACGGCGCCCTACGTATACGTCGCGGGCGCGAAAGCGCAAGACGGCAGACTTTTTACCGACGGCGGGCGCGTACTCGGCGTAACGGCTGTGGGTGATACTCTTAAAGCGGCTGTCGATCTTGCTTACGCGCGGGTGGGTACCGTAAAATTTGAAAATGCCTTTTATCGTCGTGATATAGGCGCACGCGCGCTTGCGGCGAATAATAAGGGGGACTGAAAATGGTATATCGTGTTTTTGTCGAAAAGAAAAGGGAGCTTGCCGGCGAATCCGGGGCGCTTCTTGCCGACGTGAACGGTCTGCTCGGTATTAAGAATCTCAAAGATGTGAGAATACTCAACCGTTACGACGCCGAGAATATTTCCGAAGAGCTTTTTGTTTACGCGGTCAAAACGGTTTTCTCCGAACCGCAGTTGGACGTGGCGTCACCCGAGGTCGACCTTTCGGGCGCTTATGTGTTCGCTGTCGAATATTTGCCGGGTCAGTTCGACCAAAGAGCCGATTCGGCGGCGCAGTGCATTCAGATAATATCAAGGGCGGAGCGTCCGCTTATACGCTCGGCAAAGGTTTACGCGCTTTACGGTGACCTTACCGATGAAGAAATCGCGCAGATTAAAAAATATGTTATCAACCCGGTCGAAGCGCGCGAGGCTCAGCTTTCAAAGCCGCAAACGTTAAAAATTAACTATGATATTCCAACCGAAGTTGAAACCCTTACCGGCTTTTTAAGCCTTGACAGAGCGGGTCTTACAGCGTTTACGGATAATTACGGACTTGCTATGGACGTGGATGATATCGCCTTTTGTCAGGATTATTTCAAAGCTGAGGGCAGAGAACCCACCATCACCGAAATACGTATGATAGACACGTATTGGTCGGACCATTGCAGACATACCACGTTTCTTACCAATATCGACAGCGTAGAATTTGAAGATAAACTCATTCAGAAAACCTACGAGGAATATATTGCTGTGCGTAACGGGCTCGGCAGAACCAAACCGGTTTGTCTTATGGATATAGCGACCGTTGCGGTAAAATATTTGCGTAAACAAGGGAAACTTGATAAACTCGATGAATCGGAGGAAGTAAACGCCTGTACGGTAAAAATCAACGTTGAAGTTGACGGCGTAACAGAACCGTGGCTTTTGCTTTTCAAAAATGAAACGCATAATCATCCTACCGAGATAGAGCCTTTCGGCGGCGCGGCGACCTGCATAGGCGGCGCGATAAGAGACCCGCTTTCGGGAAGGGCGTACGTTTACGGCGCAATGCGCGTAACGGGCGCCGCCGACCCGACTGTTCCGGTAGCCGAAACTCTGCCCGGTAAGCTTCCGCAGCGTAAAATAGTCACAACAGCGGCGGCGGGCTATTCCTCATACGGAAATCAGATAGGACTTGCAACCGGCATAGTCGATGAAATCTATCACCCCGGTTATGCCGCGAAGCGTATGGAAATCGGCGCGGTAGTGGCGGCGGCTCCGAGCGAGAACGTTCGCCGCGAAGTCCCCGCGCCCGGCGACGTTGTGATTCTTATCGGCGGTTCTACGGGACGCGACGGCATAGGCGGTGCGACCGGTTCGTCAAAAGCGCATAACGCACATTCGGTCGAAACCTGCGGCGCCGAGGTGCAAAAGGGTAACGCGCCCGAGGAGCGTAAGCTCCAGCGCCTTTTTAGAAATAAAGCCGCCTGCCGAATGATAAAGCGCTGTAACGATTTCGGTGCTGGCGGCGTGTCGGTCGCTATCGGCGAACTGGCGGACGGTCTTACGATAGACCTTAACGCCGTGCCGAAAAAATATGAGGGACTTGACGGCACCGAGCTTGCGATAAGCGAATCGCAGGAGCGTATGGCGGTCGTGGTTAAAAAGGAAGACGTAGCCTATTTCCTTAAACTTGCCGGCGACGAAAACCTGCAAGCCTGTCCGGTTGCGTCGGTAACAAAAGAGCCGCGCCTTGTAATGAACTGGAACGGTAAAAAAATTGTAGATATCAGCCGGGAATTCTTAAATTCGAACGGTGCTTCAAAGCATATTGACGTTTGCGTCGAAAAACCCGATATAAAGGATAAAACCGTAGGCGATTCGTTTGTCGATAATTATAAGACGCTCGCCAGTGACCTCAATATTTGCTCAAAGCGCGGGCTCTCCGAGCGGTTTGATTCAACTATCGGAGCCGGTACGGTGCTGATGCCTTTCGGCGGTAAATATCAACGTACGCCGATTCAGGCGATGGTGCAGAAAATTTCGGTCGAGAAAAAGCATACCGACAGTTGTTCAGTTATGTCCTTCGGCTATAATCCGTTTATAACGGAGCAAAGCCCGTATCACGGCGCGTATCTCGCCGTTATAGAATCGGTATGCAAGCTTATCGCAACTGGCGCGGAGTTTCGTGACGTATATCTTACGTTCCAGGAGTATTTTCATAGGCTCGGAACGGATAAAAAGCGCTGGGGCAGGCCGCTTGCGGCGTTGCTCGGCGCATTCAAAGCGCAAATTGAGCTCGGTATCGGCGCTATCGGCGGAAAGGACTCGATGAGCGGCTCTTTCGAAAATCTTGACGTACCGCCGACCCTCGTTTCCTTTGCCGTAACCGACGAAAAGGTAGAAAACATTGTTTCAAACGAGTTCAAATCGGCGGGGAACAGGGTGGTTTTGCTCGCGCCGGAAAAGGATGAGAACGGTTTGCCGGTCACCGCTTCGTTGCTTGATGTTATGGCGCAGGTCACTTCACTTTTGCGTGAGGGCAGGGCCGTAGCCTGTTATACCCCCGGTATGGGCGGTATAGCCGAGGCGGTAATGAAAATGGCGTTCGGCAACGGCTTCGGTTTCCGCTTTGACAGCGGTCTTGAGCTTTCCGAAATATTCGGTTACTCTTACGGCACCTTCCTGCTCGAAATGACCGACGGCGCCGTCGGTAAGCCGATAGGAACCGTCAACAGCAGCGGGCTTTTCACCTACCGCGGCGAGAGTATACGGTCAGAGGAGCTTTCGGGACTGTACGAAAACAAACTCGAATCGGTTTATAACTGCAATATAAAAACAGAAAACAGTGCCGTAGAGACGTTTTCTTATAAATCCGAAAAAATTGCGGCTCCGGCTATCAGGGTGGTAAAGCCCAGGGTCCTTATTCCCGTTTTCCCCGGTACAAACTGTGAATACGACAGCGCGAAGGCGGTATCTGACGCGGGCGCCGAGCCGCAGATTACCGTAATAAATAATTTGACTTCATCCGGTATAGCGCGTTCGGTAGAGCAATTTGCCGAAGCCCTTAAATCTGCGCAGATAGTCTTTATCCCCGGCGGCTTTTCCGGCGGCGACGAGCCGGACGGAAGCGGTAAGTTTATAACCGCGTTTTTCCGCAACGCCGCGATAAAAGAGGGCGTGAACGATTTGCTTTACCGCCGAGACGGGCTTATGCTCGGTATATGCAACGGTTTTCAGGCGCTCATCAAACTCGGGCTTGTGCCTTACGGTAAAATTATCGATACCGATGAAAACTCGCCGACGCTTACCTTTAACACCATCGCGCGCCACCAGTCGAAAATAGTTCGTACGCGCGTCGCTTCAAATAAATCGCCGTGGCTATCTCTTATGAATGTCGGCGATATCGTTAACGTTCCGATTTCTCACGGCGAGGGCAGATTTTATACCGATGAAAAAACCGTTAAGGAACTTGCCCGAAACGGTCAGATAGCTACGCAGTACGTTGATTTTTCAAATAAAGCGACTTATGATATTCAGTTTAATCCCAACGGTTCGCTTTACGCGATAGAGGGTATAACCTCGCCGGACGGTCGCGTTTTAGGGAAAATGGGACACAGCGAGCGCGTGGGCGCCGGACTTTATAAAAACGTACCCGGCAATTACGATATCCGCCTGTTTGAATCGGCTGTAAAGTATTACAAATAAACTGTTCACCCGTAAGAAGAAGGAGCGAAAATATGAACATAGAACTGTCTTATGAAAAATGGCTGCGGGGTGCCGACGGTGAAACTGTCGCCGCTCTTAAAACAATGAGCGAAGATGAAAAACACGACAGCTTTTATAAAAACATAGAATTCGGTACCGGCGGAATGCGCGGTCTTTTGGGCGTCGGACCCAACCGTATAAACAAATATACTGTTGCAAAAGCTACAAAGGGCTTTGCCGATTATATTAAAGAAAACGGAAAGTCAGCGTGCGAGAAAGGCGTTGTCATCGCTCACGATAACCGCCGCCAAAGCCGCCTGCTTTCAAAGATTACCGCGGGCGTTCTCGCCTACGAGGGAATAAAGGTTTATCTTTTTGAGGATTTGCGTACAACCCCGGAATTGTCCTTCGCCGTGCGCCATCTCGGATGCTTCGGCGGCGTGGTGATTACCGCTTCGCATAATCCGCCCGAATACAACGGATATAAGCTTTATGATGAAACCGGGTGTCAGATAGTGCCCGATATCGCCGATAAGGTCACGGCGTTTATAAACGCCGTGGAAAACGAACTTGAAGTAAAATATCTTTCGCCCGATGAACTGTCAGGCGCCGTGTGTACGGTCGGTGAAGAAACCGACGAAGCTTATTACGAAAAGGTTCTCGGCATTCGATTCTTTACTGATACGGATAAGAATATCCGTGTCGTCTACACACCTCAGCACGGTACGGGCAATATCCCCGTCAGAACTGTTTTAAGCCGCGCCGGTTACAGCGTTATTCCGGTTGAGAGCCAATGCTTCCCGGATACCGAATTCTCAAACACCAAAAACCCGAATCCCGAAATGCCGGAGGCATACGAGGCGGCAATAGAGCTGTTAAAGGAAAACGGCGCCGATATTGCCATTGCGACCGACCCGGACTGCGACCGTTTGGGCGCGGTAATAAACTGCGGCGGGAGCTACCGGCTTATGACGGGGAATCAGTCGGGCGCGGTAATACTTTATTACGTTCTTTCGCGCATGAGCGAGCGGAATATGATACCCGATAACGCTTTTATGGTAAATACCGTCGTTACGTCGACGCTCGGCGACAGAATCGCGCAGAGCTTCGGCGTCAGCGTTGAAAAAACTCTTACCGGCTTTAAGTTTATCGG
>JAFZIW010000076.1 GCA_017554125.1 Clostridia bacterium
AAACTCTACCGGCTGACCGTTTGAAAGGCGCGCGCCGGAAACCGCGAGATTTACAAAAAACGACGGTTTGACTGTTTCGTTAAAATATCCGACCCAGCCGCGCTCCCCCGTGCCGAGCGCGGTTATGCTGTCGCCCAAAAAGAGTATTCTTTTATCTTTGAAATTCATTAAAAATCCCTCCGGGAAACGTTTATTCTCTACACTTTTTATCTTTGGTATTTATTATGATTACCGAGCTTAAAACAAGGGCTATCCCGAGCGCTCCGAAAAACGTCAGCCGCTGATGATAGAAAAGCCCCACAACGGTAGCCGCAACCGGCTCCACGGTTGCAATAATAGGCGCCGTGGTGGCATCGGTAAGTTTAAGACCGTAGGTGTAAAAGAAATACGGCAGAATCGTATTGAAAATCGCCATAAGAAACGCCCATATCCAAGCTTCATACGAATATGTAAGCGGATTTGTTTCACCGGTTACCGCGAGCAATATCGCCGAGCCTACGACAGCAAACAAGAACGTAAAAAAGATTATCTGAAACGTTTTATATCCGCGCAGAATCAGGCAACTGCCGAATATGGTATAAAGCGAATAACCGAACCCGGTAAGCAAACCGAAACCGAGCGCCGCCCCGGAAATCTTTACGGCGGTACCTACTATTCCCGACACAAAGGCGCAACCGGTAAACGCCACGGCGAGCGCCAAAAGCTTTCTGACCGTTATCCTTTCACGAAAAAAGAGCACCGATATTATCATAACGAATATCGGCGCGGTATACATCAGCACCGCCGCTACCGAAAAGGTTGAAAGCATTATCGTCTTATAGTAGCAGTAGGTAAACATAACTACGCTTAAAAGCCCGTTTCCCGCAAAAAGCGGTAAATCGCGCGGTGAAATCTTAAAATCCTTCGGGCTCTTAATTGCCAGGAATATACCGAGAATAGGAACGGTAAACAGCGACCTTAAAAAAACTATATTAAGTGAGCTTACACCGAGCCTTTTCATGTTATCCACGAAAATTCCGATTCCGCCCCAAAGGACAGCCGCGGCAAGCACACAAAGCGCGCCTTTATTCTTCAAAAAAAGCATCCCCTTAAAACTGTTTTGAAAATGTGAGTTCAACGTCACCGTTATCAAGGTATTTTACTACTTCGCCCTCAAAATCCACTTTATCGGTAGCCGCCAGAAATTCGGTGATATTCGGATACTGCGGCGTATAGTTTTCGATTACGCTTTTTGCTTTAGCGGCGCCTTCCTTAAGTAACAGTTCCAAAGCCTTCAACTGGATTTTTGCCGAAGTAACGCAGGCAAGTACCGGGTCGGCAATTTTGTAATCCGAGCCGTGATTTGTACCGGCGGCGCCGCCTATATGCGGATGAATTGCCGGCATAACCTGGGCAACGTCGCCGAAATCACTGCAACCGGTATTCCACGGACTGCCCATTTCTACGTCTTCTCTATTCAAAAACTCCAAACCGGCTTCCTCGAAAACGTCCATAAGCATTTTGTTGTTTATCCGCGGTGATGAGCCGCAAACGTCTTTAATTTGAAGTCTGCAACCGATCGCCGCGGCGGAAGCCGCAAAGGCACGGTTGATTTTTTTATTCATTTCGGTGTACGCCTTAAGATTTGCACCGCGCAGATACGCTTCGACGGTAACTAAATCGGGAATTGCGTTTACCGCACTGCCGCCCTTTGTTATGATCGGATGAAAACGTACGGTGTCCTTTTCCTCAAACGTTTCACGAAGCGCGTTTGCCGCGCTGAGCGCAAGATTTGCGGCGTAAAGCGCATTGACGCCCTCATACGGATCGGCGGCGTGAGAGCTTTTGCCCAAAAAAGTAAACTTCTTTGAAATATTACCGTTAGAACCTGTCTCGCAGGTAAGCTTATCACCCATTTCGGCGTGTATCATAAACGCAAGGTCTACGTCGTCGAGCAGTCCGCGGTATAAAAGTTCCTTTTTACCGTGAGTATATCTTATAACGCCTTTGTCTACGAGAGCGTATCTGAAATCGTTTTCAATGCCCTCCTCCGCGGGGACGACTATAAGGCGTATACTGCCGGAAAGCCCGTCAAGCGCACCGGTGGCTGAAAGCCCGGCGGCCACTCCTACTAACGCGGCGCACTGCGCGTGATGACCGCAGGAATGCACGGCGCCGGTCTCTTTATCGCTTTCGGGATGAGTAGGGATAAGAAGCGCGTCCATTTCGGCAAAAATCGCAAGACGCGGACCGGGTCTGCCGGTTTCAAAATCAACGTAAAAACCGGGTATTTTTTCAAAGATACGGTCTACCCCACCCTTTGCGCTTTTTACCGCCACCGAAGCGGGTATTCTGTCAAAAAACTTTGGCGCCAAACCAAGATTTTTGAAAATGCCCACTAAATAATCGTGAGTTTTCCACTCACGGTATCCGGTTTCGGGGTTTTGCCATATATGCCGCTCAACTTCAAGAATGAGTGATTTGTTCTCATCAATTGTTTTAATTCCCACGTTCATCAAAAAACCTCATTTACTTTTCTCGGCGGCACGTCTGCTGCCGCTTTGGAATTTTCAAATTCATCGCGCCAGTACGCGCGAGTGTTTGCTGTTTTATTGTCATTGCCTACAACAGTAAAGCGAACAAAAATATCCAAATCGCTTACAGGAAAATCGGCAACCGTGATATCGCACGTTTTAGAGCGTATAATTGATTTCTCGGGTTCTCTTCTTCCGCTGTTTGAAACGATTATCTCTTTAGCAGGTGACGTTTCAATATGGAAAACGCCGTCTTCATACCAAAGCGATTTTATAACGGGACCCCTTGAAGCATAATAATCGCCGTTTTCAAGTGCGTTTATTACCGGACCGTAATCAAGTTTTTCGGCGAAAACATAAGAAAAACCGCCGAATAAATCTTCACTTTTATGAGTATCGTCCGTAGCGATACAACCTATTCTTTGTCCGCTTCTTAACATTTCCTCGTAAACGTACGGGCAATAGGTATCATGACCTGAAAGCTCGGCATCGGTATTAAATATTTCCATAGCAAAAATGCCGCGCAGATTAGTATAAATACTCGCATCCTCTTTTGACCAGGTAGGATGATTATAGCTTACCATAAATCCCGCGGATTTTGCTTTTGCAATCAAATCGTTAATACCCTTTGCCGAATACTCTTTGTAATCGTCACCGTCTCCTTCATATACCGCCATACTGATATCCGGCCGTTTATCAAGACGCATAACATCGGCGAGGTTAAAAAAGGGCATTTTGCGCTCGTTTTGATTTTTCGGATATAAATTCAGATGACTTACCCGCCTTAGTCTTTTAGGCAAATCCATATCACCGTATATCTGAATTTCGTAGCCTGTAAGCGCTAAAAAATCATTGTCGCTAAGTTCCGTATGCGGCACAAGTACTTCATGGTCGGTAAAAGCCAAAATACTGTAACCGTTATTCTTATACAATTTTCTTAGCTCAGCTACGGTAAATTTGCCGTCGGAAATCGTGCTGTGGCAATGAAGATTAGCTTTATAACAGTTTTTTGGGGGCAATAAATACTTTCGCATAACTATCCTCTGAAAAAACGATTACCACTCGGCAACCGAACCGTCGGCATGATGCCAGACGGGATTTTTCCAGTTGTGAGGATTTTTGTTTTCCTCTATTACAAGCTCACGGTTAACGACTGCGCCGAGGCCGGCAACTCTCGGAAGGTCAACATATCCGTCCGTAAACTTAAAATCATCCTGATTTTCAACGTAATCCAGGACGCTTTTTCCTACGTTATAATGAATGCCTATGCTCTGTTCCTGAATTACGGCGTTATAACTTGTAGCGTCAACCGTAAGGCACGCCGCCAAAGCGATAGGGCCGAGCGGACAATGCGGCGCCAAGGCTACGTCGTACGCTTCCGCCATTGAAGCGATTTTTTTAACCTCGGTAACACCGCCCGCGTGTGAAAGGTCGGGCTGAATTATATCAATGCCGCCTGTTTGCAAAAGGCGTTTGAAATCATATTTTGAGAACAAGCGCTCGCCCGTTGCTATCGGTATATTGCAAGCCGCCGCAATTTCCGGAAAATACTCCATATTCTCACATAGCACCGGTTCTTCGATAAACATCGGGTCGAATTCTTCAAGCTTTTTTGCGAGCACCTTTGCCATAGGCTTATGTACTCTGCCGTGAAAATCAATAGCAATACCGAAATACTTGCCGCAGGCTTCTCTGATAGCGGCAACCCGCTCTAAAACCGCGTCTATTTTATCGTAACTGTCAATCATTTGAAGTTCTTCCGTGGCGTTCATTTTAATTGCCTTAAAGCCTTCGTCCATTTTTGCCTTTGCGGCAGTGCCGACATCCGACGGTCTGTCGCCGCCTATCCAGGAGTAAACCTTCATATTATTCCGGCATTTTCCGCCCATAAGTTCAAAAGCAGGAACGCCGAAAACTTTACCTTTAATATCCCAGAGCGCCTGGTCGATACCTGAAATTGCGCTCATTAAAACACCGCCGCCGCGATAGAATCCGGCACGGTACATTGTAGACCAAAGCCCCTCAATATCGGAGGGGTCTTTATCTAACAAATAATCTTTCATCTCGTTAACGCAAGCAAGTACAGCCGCCGCGTGGCCTTCAAGAACCGCCTCGCCCCAACCGGTAAAGCCGCTATCCGTTTCAATTTCAACAAATCCCCAGCGCGGTCGCACAAAATAAGTGTTTACTGCCGTAATTTTCATATGTTTACCCTCTCACTGCCGATATCTTAGATAGTAATTCTTTAACATATTCGCTTGCGGTTTTCCAATCACGGTTTGCCACAGCTTCTTTAGGAAGAATACTGCTGCCAAGTCCGACACCTATATAGCCCTCCTTAAAGAATTCCGCGATATTATCCTTGTTTACGCCGCCTATCGCAACGTAATCGGTATTATCAAGCGGCCCTTTAAGCGCTTTAATATACCCTTTCGGCATACTTCCGGCGGGAAACAGTTTAATAACCGTAAAACCGTATCTGATACAGGTGGAAACGTCACTCGGTGTTAGCGCGCCCGGCATAATCGGAATATTATTTTTACCGCAGTATTCAAGCACGTCACTGTCGGTCGAAGGCGATAACAGAAACTGTGCGCCGGCTTCGACCGCCGCCTCTGCGCGTTCTACTGAAATAGCAGTGCCTGCGCCGATATACGCAATATCTCCATACGCTTTACGGAGCATGGAAATCTGCTCTAACGCGTCGGGTGAATTTAGCGCGACTTCGAAAAAATTCACACCGCCGTCAATTATTGCTTTTGCATAATCAAGTGTAACGTCATACGGAACATTGCGCATAATCGCAAGTAGCGGGTTATCATTTATTACTTTTCTTAAATCCATAAAAGCAAATCACCCGAAATCTTATCGTTGTACCCTGCCTGAGCCGTCTCCGCCGGCAAGCTTTTCCACTTCTTTTACGGTAACGCGGTTAAAGTCCGCTTCAATAGAGTGTTTAAGAGCAGACGCCGCAACGGCAAATTCAATAGCCGCTTTACTGTCCTTGCCGGTAAGAAGCGAGTATATGAGTCCGCCGCCGAAGCTGTCGCCGCCGCCTACGCGGTCAACAATATGCAGATGATATTCTTTTGAAAAATAATAATCTTCGCCGTCATAGAGCATTGCCGCCCAATCGTTATCGCTGGCGCTTATTGATGAACGGAGTGTTATTGCAACCGCCTTAAAACCGAACTTATCGGCAAGCTGCTTTGCAACGCTTTTATATCCTTCTTTATTGAGCTTACCGCCGGTAATATCAGTATTTTCAGCCTCAATTCCGAAAACGTCCTTTGCGTCTTCTTCGTTGGCGATACAAACGTCAACGTAACGGCAAAGCTCGCTCATCGCTTTGTTTGCTTCTTCTCTTGTCCAAAGTTTACCTCTGTAATTCAAATCGCAGGAAACGGTAATTCCCTTTTCCTTTGCCTTAACGCAGGCTGTCTTGCATATCTCTACAAGATTTTCACCGAGCGCCGGCGTAATACCGGTAAAATGGAACCAATCGGCTCCACGGAAAATATCGTCCCAATCAAAATCCGCGGCACTTGAATCCGCTATTGACGAATGCTTGCGGTCATATATGCACACACTGCCGCGCTGTGAAGCGCCTTTTTCCATATAGTATACGCCTATTCTGTCGCCGCCGCGAGTTATTTTTGACGTATCAACGCCGAAATACCGAAGCGAGTTGATTGCCGCCTGACCTATCGCGTGATCGGGCAGTTTTGTTACGTACACGCTGTCAAGTCCGTAGTTTGCGAGGCTTACCGCAACGTTGGCTTCCCCGCCGCCGAATGTCGCCTGAAGCTGTTCGCTTTGCAAAAAACGGTAATAGCCGTTAGGCGAAAGCCTCAACATAATTTCACCGAAAGTTACTACTTTACTCATAATTTTACTCCTCGATCCTCAAAGTTTTCCCCGCCGGGATAAGTAGGTTTTTCCCGTTTGCCAGGGTATAAATATCCGTTGCCGTAGGGTTATGTACAATTTCGCCTTTAAGCGAAAAGTCAAGCCTTTTATATTCGGTTACATAATCAAATATTTCTCCGTTTGTCGCATACCATACCGATTCTTTTCCGGCAAGCTTTTTGCATAAGTCTTCCAAACGGTCGAAATTATTTTCAAATTCATACGAATGACCGTACATATAAAAAACCTTGGGTCTTACGCGCCACGGATGATCGATATCTTCTTTTTCAAAGAATTCCTCGATTAACTCATCCGTCTTTTCATGCGCGTGATAACAGGTAGGATTCCATCTCAGAAAGTCTTTCGGCAAGGAAAAATCAAGCGTGCTCGAAGTAGTGCGCGAATAGTTTATACCGCACGCTCTTACGGTATCTATAATACTGTCATCGGATAACCCGAACGGATACGCCATACCCTTAACAATATTACCGGTTATACTTTCCAAAAGCTCCCTATCCTTAATTATTTGCAGGGCAACACCGCCCGAACTGAGACTGTGAAGGTGCTTATGTGTAAAGGTATGAACGGCAACCTCATGACCTTTATACAAAGAGTTTACTTCTTCTTTTGAAACGTATCTGCTTCTGTCAAGCAGATTTGAATTGAGGTTAAAAGTACATTTCATACCGTATTTGTTAAGTATACTCACCATTTCACGGTCAAACACAGTACCGTCATCATAACTGAGTGTAACGGCTCTTGTTTTGAAGTTCGGAAAACGCATAAAATATTCTACCATTATTTACCTTCACCCTCTTTTTCGAGCGCTTCTTTTACAAAGAAACTGCCGCCTATCGCCGCTATTTTATCAAACGCTAAAAACTCGTCTATATTGCTTCTGTCAACGCCGCCGGTAGGTATAAACTTAACCTGCGGGAAGGGCGCCGAAAGCGCTTTAAGCGCTTTAAGACCGCCATATACGTTTGCCGGGAAAAACTTAACGGTCGTAATACCGAGGTCGAGCGCCTGCATTATTTCGGTAGGCGTTACGCAACCGGGATAATAAGGTATATTTTTCTCTTTGCATATTTTCGCCACCTCGACCGATAAACCGGGCGATACGATAAACCTTGCGCCGGCGTTAAGCGCCGCATTACACTGTTCGGCATTTATTACCGTTCCCGCACCGATATTCATATCGGGATAGTTTTTTACGGCGTATTCTATCGCTTCTTTGGCGCAGGCTGTGCGGAAGGTTATCTCTGCACAGTTAATACCGTTGTTTTTAAGTGCCGATAAAATTTTATCGGTTTCCGACAGTTCTTTTATAACCACTACGGGTATAAGTTTTTCCATTGTTCTTTTCCCTCTTTCAAAGATTAAAATATTTTTCGGCGTTTTTATAGCTTATTCCCTCGACTATCGTTTTAAGCGCCTCAAAGTCTTCGGGATATTCGCCGGATTCTACCCACCCGCCTATTATATTGCAAAGTATTCTTCTGAAATACTCATGCCTTGTATAGGAAAGAAAACTGCGCGAATCGGTAAGCATACCCACAAAATTTCCGAGAAGCGAAAGATTGGCGAGCGATTTAAGCTGTGCTTCCATTCCCGATTTGGTATCGTTGAACCACCATGCCGAGCCGTGCTGAATCTTACCCGCCGCCTCTGTGCCCTGAAAACAGCCGAGAACGGTGTCTATCATCTGGTCGTCGCCGGGGTTAAGCGAATAAATAACCGTCTTCGGCAATTTACCTTTTACTTCAAGCGCGTTGAGAAATCCCGTAAGCGCTTCGCCGCAGTCTCTTACCGATATACAGTCAAAGCCGGTATCCGGACCGAGAGCACGGAACATTTTACTGTTGGTATTCCTCTGTGCGCCGTAATGAAGCTGCATTACTATTCCCTTTTCGGCTATCTTTTCACCTAAAAAGAGCATGATTTCGGTCTTATACATATCCGCTTCGTTTTTTGTTATATGCTCGCCGTTTAACGCTTTCTGCAGAACAGCGTTTACGGCAAAACCGGTCGCCGGCGCGTAAACCACATAGTCAAGACCGTGGTCGGTCGCTCTGCAACCGAGCTCGCAGAAATAATCAAGCCGCTTGGCGAGCGCCGATTTAATATCATCGAGATTCCTTATTTCGGTTTTGCAAACTTCGGAAAGTTTCTTTACGTAATCGGCAAATTCGGGCTTGTCAATATTGACCGCTTTATCGGGTCTGAACGACGGCGCGACGCATACCTCGAAAGATTCGTCTTTAAGCTTTTTATGCCAGCATAAATCATCTATCGGGTCGTCGGTGGTACCTATCATTTTTACGTTTGATTTTTTAATGATATTTCTTACCGACATACCGTCGCTTTGAAGTTTGGCGTTGCAAAGCCCGTAAACCTCTTTCGCGGTCTTTTCATTCAGTATCCCGTCATATCCGAAATATCTTTTCAGTTCAAGGTGACACCAATGATACATCGGATTACCTATCGCTTTCGGGAGCATTTCGGCAAAACGCAGAAACTTTGTGTAATCGTCCGCGCTCCCGGTTATTTCTTCCTCGGGCACCCCGTTAGAACGCATAAGCCGCCATTTGTAATGATCGCCGCCGAGCCAGATTTGAGTTATATTGTCAAACTTCCTGTCCTCATAAATCTCGCGCGGATTTATATGACAGTGATAATCTATTATCGGCATACCCGCGGCGTAATCAAAATAGAGTTTTTCCGCCGTTTTGTTTTTAAGCATGAAGGTATCGTTTACTATTCCCATTTTCGATTCTCCGATTATCAGATATCAACAACCTCGCCGGTTTTCCTCGAGCGTTCCGCCGCAAAAACTATTTTATGACCTATCGCCGAAACATTCACTTCGGTACAAGCGATGGAACTCTTGCCGGTTTGCAGGTAATCGATGAAATCCGCCGCAAGGCGAAGGTCGCCGCCGCCGTGTCCGCCGGTCATACCGTCGATATCGCTTGTTTCATTCGCATCGAATTCTTCGGTCTTAAACATTTTCTCATCATCGGGATCAATAGTCTGAACAACAAACTTCTGTTTCTTGAAATTACCGATTATTTCGCCCTTTGTTCCGACTATCCGTATATCGCGGACGCCCTCGGAAGCGCCGCCCACCATATTAAGCGTACCGGTCGAGCCGTTAGCAAAATTAACTATAACGCTCTGATGGTCGACTATGTCATGCTCCTTGCATGCCCATACGCATCTGCCGTACTGGTTGTCGCCCTTGAGCGAATTGATTTTATCCTCGCGGGTGGGTTCATCCTTGCCGTCGAAACAGGTCCACACATACTGTCCCCACGTTCCGCGCTCGATATAATGCTTGAACGCGGAGAAAATGCAATCGGGTTCAAGCTTGCAGTCGGCGCAACGGTCGGCGCTGCCCGCCGGTCTTCTTTCCGGGGTAAACTGGAAATTCGAGCCAAACGACGCCACGCTCTTGGCAACGGTATCGCTGTTGAACCATATCATAAGGTCTACGTCGTGACAGCACTTCGCGAGAAGCATCGGAGCAAAACAAAGCTTTTCACTGCTCCACTTGCCGCGCACGTAAGACGCCGCCATGTGATGGTAGGAAACTTCTTCGGACATTTGTATATTGATAATCTCGCCGATTTTTCCCGCTAATATCTGCCGTTTTATAAGATTATAGAACGGAGCGTAGCGAAGCACGTGACAAATCATAACGAAACGCTTGTTTCTCTTTGCCGATTCACAAAGCGCGTCAACCTCCTCATCGCTTATCGCAAACGGTTTTTCGAGCAAAACGTCATAGCCCGCGTCAAGCAGAGGCAACGTGGTCTGCACATGGAGATTATCCATGGTACCGTTTATTACGGCGTCGGCAAAACGGGGATATTTAAGAAACTCTTCAACGCTTGAAAAGCAATGCTCATCCGGCACGTTGTAAAGCTTTTTCCCGACAATTATCGCCTCGGGTCTCGGGTCTACAAGCCCCACGACCTCCATTTTATCCGGGTGTTCAAGGGCTAACTGCGCGTACGTTCTTGCCCTGTCCCCTGCGCCTACCAAAACAACTTTTACACAATTCATAACTGTTTTCCTTTCCTCTACTGTTATAAGTTATCGGGAGAAATCCGGCAAAAAGACCCGCTCAAATGCCGAAAACCTCTCTGTTAGTTGCATAGTAAATATCACCGTGACCGCTCAACAGATCGAACAGCCTTTCGGTTCTTTCCCAGATTCTGAAATAATCGCCCTCGTAAGAATGACCCCATATATACAAAAGTTGCGGTGCTTCGGATTTAATTCCCAAAAACTCTTTGGCGACCGACAGAACATTATCCTCGGTAAAATTCAAGGTAGGGTCAAACCTGAACAGATCTTCCTGCAAATCAAAAGTATAGGTCGATTTTATTGTTCTTGAATACTTTACGCCGGTACGGTTTTTTATTATATCGGCTACCCTTTTATCGTTATTTACTCCGCCGCAGGGATATGCCATACCGACAACATCTTTTGATGAAAGCTTTTGAAGGGTCAGCCGGTCCTGCTCGACCTGACGGACTATCTCGTTTTCATCCTCGATCTCCGTAAGGCGCGGGTGATTTATTGTATGTACCGCGACCTCATGGTCCTTATATACCTGACTTACCTCATCGGGCTTGACTTTCCTTACGGTGAAAACTTCATCGCGGAAAATATCTTGCTTTATTTCTCCGAGCAGACCGGAATTAAGGTTAAAAGTCGCCTTTAATCCGTATCTGTCCAAGAGTTCTATCATTCTGATATCCTGCGTTACGCCGTCGTCAAAGCTGAACGTTACCGCTTTTAATTTATTATCCCACATACCGTCACCGTCTTACCGTTACAGCGTCACGCCGTCTTTGAAAACAGCAAGTTCGTGGCGGTCGAAGTATTCGGCTTTTGCCTTAACCGCACCTGACGCGAGTTTCAGTATGAAATCCAGCAGTCCGTCGGTCAGCTCCGACATTGTTTTTTCTTCGAGCAACGCGCCCGCGTTATAATCTATCCAACCCGGTTTCTTTTCAAAAAGCGCCGTGTTGCTTGAAACCTTAACTGTCGGCACGGGGCATCCGAACGGAGTGCCTCTGCCTGTTGTAAACATTATTATCTGAGCGCCGGACGCCGCCAACGCATTAGCCGCCACAAGGTCATTGCCCGGCGCCTGCAAAAGTGACAGTCCCTTACTCTTTACTTCTTCGCCGTAATTAAGAACGTCCTCCACAGGCGCGGTACCGCCCTTTGTGATACAACCGAGCGATTTATCCTCAAGCGTTGTAATACCGCCCGCCTTATTCCCCGGAGATGGATTTTCGTTCACCTTTTCACCGTAGCGCATAAAGTATTCTTTGAAATTGTTTATAAGGTCAACGGTTTTACCGAATAATTCTTCGGTACGGCAACGGTTCATAAGAATCGTCTCCGCGCCGAACATTTCGGGTACTTCGGTAAGTATCGCACTGCCGCCCATGGCGATTATTCTGTCGGAGAGCGACCCTAAAAGCGGATTCGCGGTAATACCCGAAAAGCCGTCCGACCCGCCGCATTTAAGACCTATTACAAGTTTGCTTACCGGGCATTCTTCCCTTTTTATCAGGTCGGCTTTTTCGGCAAGTTTTTTCACTATCGCCGCGCCCTCGGCAATTTCATCCTTACTTTCCTGCGCGACAAGGAATTTTACGCGGCTTTCATCGTAAACGCCAAGCACTCTCTTCAGTTCGCCTATATTGCCGTTTTCACATCCAAGCCCGACCACCAGAACGCCTGCGGCGTTCGGATGCTTAATCAGTCCCGCGAGAAATTTTAATGTATTCTCCATATCGCCGCCGAGTTGCGAGCAACCGTAAGGGTGGTTATACGAATATATACCGTCAATATTTCCGGTTTTATATTTCTGAGCTTGCTTTTCGATTTCGCAAACTACCGAGTTTACGCAACCGACGGTAGGTATTATCCATATCTCGTTTCGCACGCCCACCTTTCCGTCCGGCCGTCTGTATCCCATAAAGGTAAGGGGTAAAACAGGTTTGATTTCGGTAAAATCGGGATTATACGTATACTCTTTTGTACCCGAAAGATTTGATTCGGTATTATTCGTATGTACATACTCGCCGATACCGATATCCGCTTTCGCGCGACCTATCGGATAGGCGTATTTTATGATATCCTCGCCGCGTTTTATTTGCCTTACTGCAAACTTATGACCGGCGGGTATAGCGTCCTTCAAAGTGACTGATACGCCTTCGACCGACACGGTTTCACCGGGGCTCAGATTCTCCGTCGCCACGGCGACGCTGTCGAGCGGGCGTATTTTAATACATTTCATTTCAATACCTCTGTAAGCGCCGAATTTATATCTTTCATAATCTTTTCATACCAATACGAAACCGTATCGCAAAAGTCTTTATACGCGGTGAGGTCCTCGCCCCAGAAAGCGGTATTTTTGCATACCTTTTCGACAAAGTCATCTTTTCCGACGTTTTGCGCGAAGAATTCAAGCACCGCCCTGTCGTCACGCACGGTATATTCATCTCCGGCGGGTCTTTTTGCATAAAGCCCGTCTTCGCGCAAATCATTTGAAGAATAGAATGCGAGCAAGGCCGCAAACGAAAATGTAATAAGACGCGGAAGTTTACCGTTATTTCCGTAATAATCCTTAAACGAGGGCAAAACCCGCGCTTTCCACTTTGATACGGAGTTAAGCGAAATAGAAAGCAGCGCGTGGTCTATAAACGGGTTTTCAAAGCGCTCGAACACGCTGTTTGCAAACGCCTTTACGTCGTCACGCGGCAGATTTACCTGCGGTACGATTTCTTCGTTTACGACGTCCCGGACGAATTTACCCATTACCGCGTCCGCCATACAGTCTCTTACTATATCTATCCCGTAAAGATAACCGGCAAGAATGCTCGCCGTATGCGCGCCGTTAAGCACGCGAACCTTTCTCTCGCGGTAGGGCTTTTGGTCGTTGGTAAACACTACCGGCAAACCGATTTTATCAAGAGGAAGCTCGCCGCTGATATCTTTATCGCTTTCGATTACCCAAAGGGCAAACGGCTCGCCGATATCCACAAGTTTATCCTCATAGCCTAATTGTTCGCATACTTTATCGGCATAACCGCGCGGATAGCCGGTAACTATCCTGTCAACAAGGGTTGAACAGAAAATATTGCACTCGGTGACCCAGTTTACAAACTCTTTCGGAAGATTCCAAATCTTTGAAAGAGCGAGCACACATTCTTTGAGTTTTCCGCCGTTGTTCTCAATGAGCTCAACGGGTAAAACAATAAGCCCTTTATCCTTATCGCCCGAAAAGGCTTTGAATCTTTCATAAAGGAACTTTGTAAGCTTGCCGGGATAGGTTGAAGGCAGACCTTCAAAACGGTCGTTTTCATCCAAAACGATTCCGGCCTCGGTTGTGTTTGATACAACAAATCTCAACGTATCGATATGCGCAAGCTCCATATACTCGTCATAATCATCCTTGCAGTCAAGCGCTTTTGATACCGAGGTTATAATTCGGCTGTCGTTTACAACGTTACCGTTTTCCTTGCCGCGAAGAAGAACGGTATAAAGATTATCCTGCTCACAAAACGCGTCAAGACTGCCGAAAGAAATCGGCTTGACAATGGCGATACCGCCGCAGAAAACACCTTTCTCATTTGCAATATCAAGCATATAGTCTACAAACGCGCGAAGAAAGTTACCTTCGCCGAACTGTAACACCTTGACAGGCAAATTTGCATTTTTCGCCTTACACTTTATATTCATAAGAATCACCGCGATAAATTTATGTACTGTTTGATTTTGATATTGCCCGAAGCCGCAAGGTTTACAAAAACAGACGGTTTGATTATTTTGTCAGAATAGCCGACCCGACCGCGTTCGGAGTACCGAGCGCGGTAATAACGCCACCTGAAAACAAAATTTTCAAACCGTCTGCAACCATAAAAAGCATCTCCGTAAGCTTATTAAAAACTTAAAAATTCCGATAATTCGAACCGAGATTTATTTTGAGAAGAACGCAATTATATCATCGGCGTTTTTCTTTGTTACTTCGTTGAGTTTCAAATTCGGCATATCGCGTTTTAATTCATAAACTATACGGTCGCCGTCAAGCGGGCGTGAGTTTTCACCGAACAGGCGAATCATATTATCATGATAAATCTTATCGAGTATGTCATCGGAGAAACCGAAGGGATGGTCGAATGTACGCGTTGTCCATTTATCGACAAACGGCTCTTTGTATTCAAGGAAGCTACGCACAAGATTTACGGCGTGGCTGTACTTTTCTTCAATGGTTTTACCTTCCCTGTGCCAGTTGTAAATATCCGAACCGTAAAGAATTCTGTCGGCATACTTTATGAAAAACTTTTTCCACTCATCGGGTTTATCGTTGAAATTAAAGAACATTTCAGTACCGGGGGTAAGGTCAAAGGTCACGTTCTCCCATTTTTCCATAAACTTTACGGCATAATCAATATCATCCGAGACAAAGAAGAAATGCGCCAAAACGAGCTGAGTCTTCGGGAATTTTTCAAGTATACCCTCAACCTCTTTTTGCAGAGCGTCAAAATGAACGAAGCTTTCATCATAAAGCCATCCGCGTTCAAGAGCCCACTTCGGTATCTTGTTTATATCCCAGAACTCGCGCGGGTCGCCGAAATGGATTACCATCGGCAACTGTTTTTCCTCTACAAACTCATAAAACTTATCGAGTACGGGGTCGCAAAGCGAGCGACCGAACACCTTACGGCATTCCGGTTTGCCCTCATAAAGCTTTATACCGTCGCAACCCATGTCGTAGAACGTTTTTATCTGTTCCTCGTAAAACTCCTTGGTGTCGCGCTCGTCGTAATGATGAAAGCGCCCGAAGTTGGCATATATACGCTTATCCTGCGCTTTGAAATACAGAGTTTTATAATTGTTTATCGGCTCATAATAAGGTAAAGCCTGTAAAACAATTTTCTCATAATTGAAGTGCTCGCAGACGTCATTGTAAATCGCTACCGATTCATCAAGCGGCGCTTCTACATGAGGATGCATATGCATATCGCATATCGGCTTTGCTCTGTAATTGTGCAGCTCATAGTTTTTCATAGATGATACCTCCGGTTTGATTAAATTAGAAAGGCATATTTGCCTCATTATCTATCTAATTATATACCTTTGAGATTAATTTACAAGTTATTTTTTATACTTTTTACGGTCAAAATATACATTTTTTTACTTCCGGCAAACAAAATATCCGATTTTTTCGTGAATTGAGCGCCGCGGTATTGAAAATATGCGAAAAAACAGGTATAATATTGTATATAAACAGAAAGGAACTAAGTGGGAGTATGGCAAATTCGCAGCTTTGGAACAAATCTTTCTACGTTGAATACGACGACCGTGATTACTGGAAAAAATCATCGAACAAAATTCATTTTCACCTTTCCTACGAGATATATTTTCTTGTTGAAAACGAGATAAGTTATTTTATCAATAACAGAGTATACCGCGTAACCCCGGGCACCGTTCTCGTAATACCTCCCAACACCATACATACTACAAACAGTATAAGTGACAAGACAAGAAAAAGATATCTCATAAATCTCCCCGAAAGCTATATTAAACCCCTGCTTGATATACAGCCGAATCTCCTTTCAGACCTGAGCACCATGCCGATAGTTTTTTCGGGGCTTAAAAAAATCGAAATAACGGATTTATTCAAAAAACTTCACACCGAGTACAACAGTAACACGCCCGATG
>JAFZIW010000077.1 GCA_017554125.1 Clostridia bacterium
AGCCGCCGGCAACGGTTCCCTTATTAACCAAAGGTCCCGAGTGCGTATGAGTAATGTTCATAATTATTTTATCGGTATCTATAGACGGATCAGCCGCAGATACTTTTTCTTTTATGGTATCCAATACGCCGGGGTTTACGTTTACAAGGTCCGCTTGAAGGAAAATGACCGAATCGTTACCGTCATCCACGGTAAGCGCCGTTGCCATAATCGGATCTAAAACGCCCTTTGAATAACGAATGTAATACTGCCCCGGAATAATGACGGGTTTATCCGTCGAAACGTCCCTTTTTGACCAACCGATTTTTAACATAATAAAGACTCCTTTTCAATATGTGATTTGCAACCTAAAGCAATCACTTTATTTATATAAATTATTCAACTCGTCAAGAGTTGCCTCAACAAGCTTGGTGCCGCCGTTCGGCGTAACATAATTTGAAAATAAATTTGCGCTGTATCCCCTGCATTTTACCGCGCGCTCGGTGGCTATATACGAACCCGAGGGTCGCCCGGGTTGCGCGGCAAGTTCGATGATAAACGTCTGAACAAAGGGCGAGCGCGCCGCAATTCGATGCGCAAAGTCCATATAAAGTTCAAACTGATTTGAAGCAAAAGCAATATCACCGATCCTTACAGTATGTATCTCGGTTATAAAGGACTCGCTGTTATACTGCTCTTTATACCTTTTAACAATTGTTTCATTATCATATTTTGCAGATATATTACGGGTGTTCCGCTTCAAATCGTAAACTTTATCATCGGTTGAAATGGGCGGCTTATCTTCATAATCAAGGCGCGCGCTGTCAAAATAATCGTATTCCTCTTGCGTAATACAGCGTTTTTCAAGTCCTATTTCTTTTACGGTATGTAGCACCGGAACATCAGAAAGCTTTTCCTTTTTTGCCCATGGATACACATCGTCAAAAGCGGCAATAATTTGCTCGGCAATATCTTTACGGCGAAAAATCTCAGTCGGATTTACAAGACCGTCGTGCAGTTTGACGTCAGCGTATTTAAGACGGAATCTGCGTTCCTCCGCCTTATCGTAATAACGCGCTCTCGGCGCCAAGTCGCCCGCCGCACCGCATTGCGGCAAAATATAAATGTCGCCGTAACGCTCAGCAAGACCTACCCTTACATCGTGCCAAAAATCCGCGCTGATGGAATATTCAAGCTCTATATTCTGTGAGGGACTCGGAACGTTTATTACGGCACCGGTAAGTTTTTTATCGGCGCCGAAAGTAAACATAAAGTTTACGTACGGGTCCGCGCCCGACTCAAGATGTGAAAACTCCGGTATGTCGGTTCTGCCGTACATTTTTGCCGAACCTTCGGTAAGTTTCAGTAGCTTGTTATCAGAATCCTCGGTCATATCCTTAAAGTAAACGGCGCGTCGGTTATGTGATGTTGTGGCAAAACCGTAACCGTACGATATATAACCCTCGCTACGCGAATTAAAAGAATCAAGAATTGCTTTTGCGCATCTGCTTACGAAAAAATCAAAATACTCGCCCGGCCTCGATAAAGGTACACCGTCATGCGGCAGTTCGGAAAACTTACCGTATTCACCCACGGTATCACCCGGCGAAAGCATCGGCGCGCTATGACAGTGCGTGGCGTTAATAATAATATTAAGCGGGTTAATATCAGCGTTTATACGACTGACTTCGGTCTTAACTGAATTCAGCACGGAACCGGGTATATCCGAGACATCCGTCGAGAGAAAAATGATATGATTACCGCCATTTTCCACCGTAAGCGCGGTTACATATATCGGGTCCAAAACGAATCGTGAAAAGCGGATATACGCCTGACCGCCGAGCGGAAATGGCTTATCTGTAGATATATCCTGCTTTGACCAACCGATTTTAAGCATTGAATTACTCTTTTACTATCAAATAATACATAGACTGCGAGGTATTGCCCACAGTGAATTTCAGTTTCCCGTCCTCATAAGTTGCGGGAACCGTGCCGATATAAAAGCCCTCAGGGCTTATCGCCCAAATATTGAAGCCCTTGTTTTCGGTTTCTATTTCTATTTGCGCCTTGATAACTTCAACGCAAACAGGCGGTTTGCCGATATCGAGCATTGCGTCGCCCTTGGTTATCATACCTGTATTCTCCGCCCTGCCGACCGTGGTAAGAAGAATATTATCCGATTCGGTAATCTTCTTATCGTCAAGCGAAGAAAGAGCTATCGTCGCAAAATCGGTTTCACTTTGAACGGTAACGCCCGAAAGGTCAATTTTACCGTTTTTACCTAAAAAACCGTAGGCGCACTTTGTCATATCGGTACTTACAGTGCCGAAATTATTGGCGCGGTCTATCATAAGTTCGCCGGTATCGGATTTAATAACCGGCTCCATATCGGTTTCCGTTTTTTCGGCAAAGTGTTTAAGGTCATAGTTGCAAACAAGTTCCGATTTTTCAAAATTATGATAAATAGCGTCGTTGTTAAAATCGGATTTTGACAACGGGTAAATCTCGACTTTGTTTTTGGCGCGCGCCACGTCACCTCTGCGGGTCATAAGCGCGGCGTGGTAGAAAAGCCCGAATTTAGCGGGGTCGTTCCACGCGCTGAATATACCCTGACGGTACGGAACACCGCCGATTTTCTCTGAATTGATTTCCTGGCCGAGGGTGTTCATACGTTCAAGCCGGGACGAATATGAATAGGTGTGTATCGCAAAGCCGGACCAACCCTGCAAAAGACCGTAAGCCGCGGCGTAAAGCGGCGACTCCGCGCGGTAGGGTGCCGGCCACGGCATATCCCACTCTGAAATAAAAGTCGGTCTGTCCTTTGCGCCGGAGACCGCGCACTCAAAAAGGAACGGATACGCGGGGTTCAAGTCTTTTCCGGCAGACGTTACGCAATTCGGGTTTGCCCTTGTTATGCTCTTATGAGTAAAGCGCTTTTCGAACTCGCCCCAACGCCAATCATAGAAATAGCAGTGATTATCGTTAAAATCAGTTACAAGCTGTGTTTTTTGATTTGCGGGGCAAGAGCTCCAGTTTGTACCGGTTATCGGAATCTTTACGCCGCATTCACGCATATAAGCGCACATTTCTTTGTAGTATTTTTCCTCTAAATAGATTTTGAAATCGATAAGAATTTCATCAATATCGCCTTTATACTCAAAATCATCGGGTTTTTTATCAATATTATTC
>JAFZIW010000078.1 GCA_017554125.1 Clostridia bacterium
ACCTTTAAGCACCTTTGAAGTGGTGTAGGCGTTAAACGCGCCTATCTCGTGTCCGTCATGCTTAAAAGCATACAGAACGCCGCGAATAAGCGAAGCCGCGCGGCCGCGTTCATTATCCTTAGCGGAAAGCGAATCAATATCGATTTTATCCTCGGGATAACCCGCCGACTTTATTCTTACGGTATGCCCTTCGCACTTTGCGGCAACGGCTATTACGTCAAGGTCAACGCTTGCCGCGAGCACACAGCCATGCTGATGGTCGGTATGGTTGCCGCCTATCTCTGTCCTGCCGGGAGCGGAGAAAAAGCGCAAATCTTCACTGTCGCCGTAAAGAGCGCAAAACTCATCCACCGCCGCGGAAAAACGCGCGCGGGCAGGCGCCGCTTCACCGTAAAGTTTGACAAACTCACCGTCAAAGCCGCCGCTTTGTATGGCGGATTTCAATTCAGCAGAATTCATCTGGAATACTCCTTCTATTTCGAAATAATCGCAAGCGTATCGCGCGCGATTGCAAGTTCTTCATTTGTCGGAATAACAAAGATATCCACGCCGCTGTCAGCAGTTGAAATCTTAACTTCCTTACCGCGGCACTTGTTCGCCTCTTTATCGATTTTAACACCCATATAGCCGAGATTTTCGCATACGTATTCACGAAGCTCGGGGTCGTTTTCTCCGATACCGCCGGTAAACGCGATAGCGTCAACGCCGTTCATGGCGGCGATGTACGAGCCGATAAATTTAAGTATCTGATAGCGCTGCATATCGATAGCGAGCGCGGCGCGTTTGTTGCCGGACTCCGCCGCCGCCGCAATATCGCGGTTATCGTTTGATACGCCCGAAATACCGAGCATACCCGATTTTTTATTGCAAATGGTGTTTATATCCGCCGCGGAAAGATTGTCCTTCTCGGCAATATAGGTCAGCGCCGAGGGGTCAAGTGAGCCGGAGCGAGTACCCATCATAAAGCCGTCAAGCGGGGTAAAGCCCATGGACGTATCGACGCAAACGCCGTCTTTGACAGCGGTTATCGAGCAACCGTTTCCGAGATGGCAGGTTATGATTTTCAAATCTTTTTTATCCTTGTTTTCAAGTACCGCCACGCGGTCGCTTACAAAATGATGCGACGTTCCGTGGGCACCGTATTTACGGACGGCGAGACGCTCGTAATAATCGTAAGGAAGCGCGTACATAAACGCCTTCGGAGGCATTGTCTGATGGAAAGAGGTATCAAAAACAACGACCTGCGGGATTTTATCGCCGAAGGTTTTAATGCAAGCCTTTATCGCTATAACGTGAGCGGGATTATGAAGCGGCGCCATTGCGCCGAGCTCTGAAATTTGCTCGATCACCTTATCGGTAACAAGGCACGAGCCCTTGAATATCGCACCGCCCTGAACTATGCGGTGACCTATCGCGGAAATTTCATCAAACGAATCGATTACCTTCGCTTCGCTCTTCATCATCGCGTATACTACCGCGCCGAACGCCTCGCTGTGGGTCGGCATCGGAGTTTCGGCTTTATACTCCCTGCCGTCAGCCGCCTTATGGGAAATGGCACCGGTTACGCCTATGCGTTCGCAAAGACCTTTTGCAAGGACGCTTTCGTTATCCATATCGATAAGCTGATATTTGAGCGATGAACTGCCCGCGTTTACAACAAAAATTTTCATGTTTCTCTTCTCCCAACATTTGTATTGCAGATTCGGTAAATTTATGATAAAATTACACTAACAACAATAATACTTTATTTTACCTGAATTTTCAAGTGCTTTTTGAAAGGTGGGCACGTATTTTGGCAGTTACCGGAATTATTGCTGAGTTTAACCCGTTACACACGGGTCACAAGCGCCTTATCGACGAGGCGAAAGCATCGGGAAAAGCGGTCGCGGCGGTGCTGTCCGGCAATTTTGTGCAACGCGGAGAGTGCGCCGCGCTTGAAAAGGGCACGCGGGCAAAATGCGCGCTTATGTGCGGCGTTGATACGGTTGCGGAGCTTCCCGTGCTTTGGAGTATGTCCACGGCTCAGAATTTTGCGCTCGGCGCCGTTTGTCAGCTTCACCGCCTCGGCACCGATGAAATCATATTCGGCAGCGAGTGCGGCGATACATATAAGCTTAAAACCGCCGCGGACATTTTAGGCAGCGACGAATTCGCCGCTTTTCTCGCCGAAAAGGTAAACGGTGCGCTTACCTTCGCGGTCGCCCGAAAAGAGGCGGCAAAGGCGCTCGGCGCGGACGCTTCGGTGCTCGACAGTCCAAACGACAATTTGGCGGTCGAATACATTATCGCGGCAAAAAAGCTCGGTTTGCCGATAAATTTCAAATGTATAAAGCGCGAGGGCGCACCGCATGACAGTAAATGCGTTTCGGGCGATTTCGTATCCGCTTCTTACATAAGAGATGAGCTTTCAAAAGGCAACCTTGCCTTTGCCGAAAGGTTTATGCCCCCGGTTCTGCACGGCGTTATAAAAGCGGAAGATATCGCCGATAACAGAAAGCTTGAAACAGCCGTACTCGCGGTTTTGCGCACTAAAACGGCAAGCGATTTCGCAATGCTCCCCGACATAGGCGAGGGGCTTGAAAACCGCCTTGAATTTGCGGTACGAGCGGCGACGAATCTCGAAGAACTGCAAGGGCAACTCAAAAGCAAGCGGTACACGCTTGCAAGAGTGCGAAGGCTTATTCTATCGGCTTTTTTAGGATTTGAAAACACATTTTTCATGAAACCGCCGCCGTACGTGCGACTGCTCGGAGCAAGCAAAACGGGTCTTGAAGCCTTAGCCGAAAACGCGACCGCCGCCGTCACAAAACCGTCGCAGATAAAAGCACTCGGCGCCGAAGCCGAAAAGGTATTTGAAACCGAATGCAGAGCGACCGATATTTTCACACTGTCAATGAGCGTTCCGCTTGAAGCGGGACTTGAATACAAAAGAAAATTTTTGAAAACGGAGGAATTGAAATGATTACTTTCAAACAAATCGACTCTTACAAAGATTACGGAAAGGCGCTCGAAATAGAAAACGGCGTTATCCG
>JAFZIW010000079.1 GCA_017554125.1 Clostridia bacterium
CGCAGGAAAGCGCCGACCTTTCGCGTAAAGAAGCCGAGCTTAATATCAACACGATTATCAACGCACAGGAGTCTCTCGGCGCGCTCAAGGAAGATATCGTAAACACGTCGGCAAAATTTGCAAGCGATATTGACGCTCTCGGCGTTTCGCTCGAAGAAACGCGCAGGAAAATCGGTATGCACGAGGTCGCCACGATAAAGAGCGAAGAAGAATACCGCGAGCTTATAAAGGTTTTATCGGATGAGTGAGTATCATATAAACGTAACGAAGCTTTCAAGCGTTTGTCCCCGTCTTAAAGTCGGGGATCGCGTTTTTTTGAGCGGTGAAGTCTATACCGCGCGCGACGCGGCGCATAAAAGAATATTTGATGAAATGGCGGTCGGCAAAAAACCGCCGTTTGAAATCGCCGGCGCCGTGATTTACTACGCGGGACCGACGCCCGCGCCCGAAGGATTGGCCGTAGGCAGCTGCGGACCGACTACGTCGGCGAGAATGGATAAATACACCCCCGCCCTTTTGGATATGGGACTTGCCGCGACTGTCGGTAAGGGTGAACGAAGCCGCGAGGTCGTTGATTCCATTGTAAAGAACGGCTCGGTTTATCTTTGTGCCATAGGCGGCGCGGGCGCGCTCGCCTGCCGACATATAAAAAAATGCGAGGTCATCGCCTACGAAGACCTCGGTTGTGAATCGGTAAAAAAACTTACCTTTGACGATTTCCCCCTCACCGTCGGGATAGACTCAAAGGGAAACAGTATTTTCAAGGGTTAAAAACTCGGGGTTTATCCCCGAGTTTTTCTTTTACAGTTTTGAAAATCCGAAACTGTTTACTATCGCGTCCACCTTGACGTTTTGCTTACAAAGCGGACATTCATGGGAATTATGGCTCGCGTAATCGGGCAAATCCTTCGGATTGAATACCGAGTTAACGCTTACGCCTCCGCATTCGTCAACCGTTGCGAATATCGCCGAAACCCCGACCACATCGCCGCCGTAATAGCGCACCGCCTCTATGGCGGAAAGCGCCGTATAACCGGTAGTCACCGAAGCGGCAAGCACGAGAACGTGCTTATTAGCAATAGTGGGCACAAGGTTATCCCTGAAAAGCAGTTGACTGCCCGACGTATGCTCCGGCGTTACAACGTAAATGGTCTGATGAGCGTTAAGGTTTACAAAATCGTTACGCGTTAACGCCTCGGCAATACAGGTGCCTATAACTTCGGTGCCGTCAAGGCACAAAACGGTATCGACGACCGTACTGAGCGAATAGAAAGAAACCAGCGCCTCCGCTACCGCTTTCGCTTCGGAAAGCCGGGTTTTTTGCGAGGTAACGTCTATATAATAATTGGTATGCGAATGTCCCGTGGCGAAATGCCCTTTTGTAACACGCAAAAACAAATTTTTATTTTTAGTTCTGATTTTTCGGGCGTTATTTGTAGGCATATTAAAACTCCTTACTTTTGATACTAATATCTTACTCCTTTTGCGAAATAAAATCAAGCGTTTTAATTTTCTTGCTCGCTTGCAACCTTTGCCGTCTCGTGAACCGTTCCCTTTTCGTGGTGCGGCGGCGCGTAAACAGTATAAAGTTTAAGCGGCGTACTGCCGATATTTTTGATATTGTGCCACGTGCCCGCCGGCACCATTACCGCGAAGCTGCCGTTGATTCGCTTTTGTATGTTGAGATTTTCGGCGCTGCTTCCCATGAACACCTGACCGCAACCGCTCTCAATGCGGATATACTGGTCGTTATCCGGATGAATTTCAAGACCTATCTCGCCGCCCACCGGTATCGACATCAGTGCTACCTGTAAATGCGTACCTGTCCAGAGAACCCGCCGATAAAACGGATTTGAATTCGTTTCACCGGTAATGTTGGCAATGTAAGGCTCGTTTCCGTAATCTGTTCTGTTATTTGGCATTTGACCACCCCTTTTATTAAATTATATTATGGGGCGACCCGTAAAATGCAAAAACCCCGCGCATAAGCGCGGGGTTCATCTGTTTGGAAAAATCAGTTGCTGATAGTCTCTTCGGTATCTTTATCAAAGAGATGAATCTTGGAAGGTTCAAGAGCTATCTTGATCTTATCGCCGGGGCGCGCGGTATTGGTCGGCGCAACACGGGCGTTAATGGTCTGACCTTCGCAGTTCATATACAGATAGGTTTCAGCACCCATAAGCTCGGTAACTTCAACGTCAGCCTCAACGATACCGTCTTTATTGGCGGAAAGGAGGTCTTCCTCGTTATGAACGTGCTCGGGACGTATACCCATGATAACCTCTTTATCAACATAAGCCTCAAGACGGTCATCCTTATTCTTATCCGCCGGAAGTTTTATCTTATACTTAACACCGGCACGGGTCTTGGTATCTTCCGAACCGAACTCCGCGTAGAAATCGCCGCCCTCTTTGAGTATCTTGGACTCGATGAAATTCATCTGCGGAGAACCGATGAATCCCGCAACGAAAAGATTGCAAGGATACAGATAAAGGTTCTGCGGAGTATCAACCTGCTGAATGAAGCCGGCCTTCATAACAACTATGCGGGTACCCATTGTCATAGCTTCGGTCTGGTCATGGGTAACGTAAATAAACGTTGTTCCGAGGCGCTGGTGAAGCTTCGAAATCTCGGTACGCATCTGCGCACGGAGTTTAGCATCCAGGTTGGAAAGCGGTTCGTCAAGAAGGAATACCTTCGGTTCACGAACTATCGCACGGCCGAGAGCCACACGCTGACGCTGACCGCCGGACAAAGCCTTCGGCTTACGTTCAAGCAGATGCTCAATATCAAGGATCTTTGCCGCTTCTTCAACGCGACGTCTGATTTCATCCTTCGGCGTCTTTCTGAGTTTCAAACCGAACGCCATATTATCAAACACGGTCATATGCGGATACAGAGCATAGTTCTGGAAAACCATCGCTATATCACGGTCTTTCGGTGCGACGTCGTTTACAAGGCGGTCGCCTATGTATATCTCGCCCTCGGTAATCTCTTCAAGACCCGCAACCATACGGAGCGTTGTGGATTTACCGCAACCGGAAGGACCGACAAGAATGATAAATTCCTTATCTTTAATCTCGAGATTAAAATCGGAAACGGCTGTAACGTTGCCCGGATATCTCTTATAAACATTGCGCAAAGACAAACTTGCCATAATTCAACCTCCTACAAGATGCCAATTGTCTTATGATATTATAACAGTAAATAGCCAAAAATACTATAAACATTTCACACAATATTTGAATGCAAGTTTTATCTAAAACAGATAAAAAGCTTTATAATCCCATCATTTCGGCAATATCCGGCACCTCAACGCATTCGCCCTCGCCGAGATTTTCGGGGAGTTTAAGCTTTCCTACCGATTCTCTGTGAAGACTTACCACACCCAGCCCGAAAACGCCGAACATACGCTTTACCTGATGATACTTACCCTCTGTTATCACGACTCGCGCGCGACGTTCACCGACGCTTTCGAGAAAGGCGGGTTTGCATCTGTAACCGTCGGCTAAGGTCACGCCTTCGCCGAACGCCGCTACTATATCACCGTTTATATCGCCGTCAAGTCCGACGATATAACTCTTTTCGATATCGCTTTTCGGGGATATACACCTATGAGCAAAATCGCCGTCATCGGTGATGATCAAAAGTCCGGTAGTATCCTTATCAAGTCTGCCGACCGCCGAAAGGCGGCGCTTTTTGTATTCTTCGGGAACGAGGTCGAGAACCGTTTTTTGCGTTTTATCCCGCGAGGCGCAAATAATACCGGCGGGTTTATTGAGCACAATATAAACGTATTCTTTATACGAAATCTCGTTGCCGCCGTAAATCACGGCGTCTTTACCGGGGACGAGTGAAGCCGCGCAGTCCTTTACGCATTCGCCGTTTACGCGCGCAAGGCCGCGCCTTATGCCTGTCCTCACCGCGCTTCTCGATATGCCGAGTTGATTTGATATAAACCTGTCTATTCTTTGTTTATCCATTTTCGCTCCGACTGATGATTTTAAGCGGAAGCATTTCACCGTAAATGTTTCTCGACGAAATGTCGCCGCCTATTATCCTGCCTCTGTACACCATCAAATTTATATAATAATCGTCGTTACAGTCTTTCCTTATTTTTCCTACGGGGTAGGTGTAAACCGTGACCTTTACCCCTTTATACGCGGTGAGGTCGTACCCCGCCTGTTTCTGCAACTCGTTATAGTTTTTATAAACCGCCGAAAACTCCGACGGAAGCGTAACGGTTTTACTCTCCATTGCGTTTTCATCGGGAATAAGTCCGAGCGATTTGATATAAGATACGCGCTGAGCGTTGGTCCTTGCCGTTTTGCGCGGGTTTGCCGCCGCGTAAAACTGACCGCTCACTATTATCACAGTCAAAAGGAGCAGGAATACCGCCGCAAGGCTTTTACGGGTAACGGTAAAATACGTTTTCAAAAAAACCACCCGCTATAAGTATACTTGCAAAACTCAAGGCGTATTACAAATTATCAATAAGGCAGACGGCATGCGCCGCTATACCCTCTTTTCTGCCGGTAAAGCCGAGGCTCTCCTCGGTGGTTGCCTTAATGCTTACGGCGCCAGTTTCAACGCCGAGCGCGTCCGCCGTGTTTTTCACCATTTTGCTTATGTAGGGCGCGAGTTTCGGCGACTGCGCTATTACGGTTACGTCAACGTTTACAACCTTAAAACCGCTTTTTTTCAGCAAATCGGCGGTCTGCTTCAACAGTTCAAGCGAGGAAACGCCCTTATACTTTTCGTCGGTATCCGGGAAATGCGCGCCCAGGTCGCCGAGCGCCGCCGCGCCGAGCAGACTGTCGCATACGGCGTGAAGCAAAACGTCGGCGTCCGAATGTCCGAGGAGTCCAGTGCTATGCGGAATTTCAACACCGCCTAAAATCAGTTTTCTGTCCGCTGTCAGGCGGTGAACGTCGTATCCGTGACCGATTCTCATAATCAGCCCTCCTTAACGTAAATCTCGGCGAGGGTTATATCCTCGGGCGTTGTGATTTTAATATTTCTTATATCGCCCTCAACAACGGCGACGTCGTATCCGCCCGCTTCAAGCACCGAGGCGTCGTCGGTAAATTCGAGCGCGTCATGCTCGGACGCCGCCTTTTTATAAAGACTTACGGTTATACCCTGCGGAGTCTGAGCAAGGTACAGCGAAGTGCGGTCAACGGTTTTTGAAACCTTGCCGTCACTCACTTCTTTCACCGTATCGTTTACCTTCACGGCGCAAAGACAGCCGTCATGGTCGAAAAGAGCGTTTGCACAGTCGTGAATCATCCTTTTTGACACAAACATACGCGCGCCGTCGGAAACAAGCGCCTTATCCTCCGCCTTTTCAAGACGTTCAAGACCGCGCAAAACCGATTCGTGGCGCGTTTTGCCGCCGATGACAATATCGCTCAGTTTGCTTATCGCGTACTTTTCGGCTATTTTTTGCATTTCGACTGCGCTCTGCTCCCGCGTTACGAGTATTATTCTCGATATATCGTCGCAGTTTTCAAAGGCAAGAAGCGTTCGCGCTATTACAGGCACGCCCGCCACGCAAAGCAGTTGTTTATCGGCGCCGTTCATACGCGCGGACGAACCCGCCGCGACGATTACGACGGGCAGTTGCCGCTTTGCCGGTTTGCAAACCTCATATTCAAGTTTGAAAGCGGTAATATTCATAATTCACCACACCTGAAAAAGACCGTGCCGTTTCGCTACGCAAAAGGCACGGTCTTAAAATTTTACCGATTATTCGGCGTCTTCTGTTTTATCCTCCGCGGTTTCTTCCTCTTCGGCTTTTGCGCACTCTTCGCAATCGCACTCGCCGTCGAAATCAAACTCCAAAGGCGTTCCGCAGTTGGGGCAGTCAATGCCGTCCTCTTCAAGCATATCTTCATCGAGATAAATGGTATCGTGGCAGTTGGGACACTCTATTTCGTAAACCTCGTCGTCACAGCAGTCACAGTCGCCGTCACACTCATCATCGTACACGATATCCTCGAGGGAAGAAAGGTCCTCGTCGACCGCGTCTATCTGCTCGGTCATTTCATCAAGGCTCTCTTCTATCTCGCAAATCTCCTCGGTCATATCGCCGAGCAAATCGATTATAGCGGAAATGATTTTGCCTTCTTTGGTGTTAACGTCAAGGTCAAGGCCCTCTGTAAGACCTTTGATATAAGAAATCTTCTCGCAAATATCCATTGTATTTTCTCCTTCGGTTATTATTTTACGCGCGCTCCATATATTCGCCGGTTCTGGTATCTATACGGATTACCTCGCCTTCGTTTATAAAGAGCGGTACGCGGATTTCACAGCCCGTTTCAAGAGTGGCGGGTTTGGTTGCGTTTGTGGCGGTATTGCCGGCAAAACCGGGCTCGGTCTTGGTAACGGTGAGTTCAACGAAAGTCGGGGGCTCAACGCCGAAAACCTTGCCTTTGTATGCAAGTATCTTACATACCATATTTTCTTTCACAAATTTGAAATTATCCCCTAAATCGCTCTTGTTTATCGGAACCATCTCGTAGGTTTCCTGGTCCATAAAGTAATAAAGGTCGCCGTCGTTATAGGAAAACTCCATATCCTTGCGCTCGATATAAGCGGTCGGGAATTTTGCGGTGGGGTTATAGGATTTTTCAACAACCGAACCGGTTATTACATTTTTGGTTTTTGTTCTTACAAAAGCGGCGCCCTTACCGGGTTTAACATGCTGAAATTCAACAACCTGTAAAACCTGACCGTCTTCCTCAAAGGTTACACCGTTTCTGAAATCGCCGGCACTAATCATATTATTGTCCTCCAAAAATAAAATATTATTTTACATAAAAAGTATAAAGCCAAAACGCTTCTTTGTCAAGCAAATTAAAGCGTTTTTGCACAATAAAATGTGAAACACAAAAACAAATAAACTATATGTTGAAAATCTTTTTTATGTTTTTTATGCTTCCGAGCACGAGAATGTGTTTATCGCGGGTCAGAACCATATCGGGCGTAATGAACATATTAAGCCCGGAATCTTCCTTGACCGCCATAATATTTATGCCGTACTTACGGCGAACGGCGAGCTGTTCAACTGTTTTACCTTCCCACTCGTCGGGTATCGTCACCTCAAAAATCGAATGCTCGTCGTCAAGCCTGATATAATCAAATATATGGCTTGAAGTAAAGCAGACGGCGGTCCACGTCGCAAGCTGTTTTTCGGGGTACACCGTTTCGTCAGCCCCGTTGCGAAGCAAGAACTTTTCGTGGATATCATCGATCGCGCGGGCTACAACCGCCTTCGCGCCGAGCTCTTTAAGCAGCGACACAGTTTGAAGCGAATCCGCAAAATCTTTTATTGTCACTATGCAGACATCGTAATCCTCTACGCCCAAAGCCTTTAACAGTTCAACGTCGGTACTGTTGCCTATCTGCGCGCGGGTTACAAAAGGAAGCATAGCGTTTACGCGTTCCTCGTGAATGTCAAGCGCCATTACCTCGTGTTTGAGTTCATAAAGCTTCTGCGCGACGTTAGTGCCGAATCTGCCGAGTCCTATAAGTAATACTGATTTCATAATTCACCCCACGGTTATTTTTTCAAGCGGCAGTTTTGCGCCGGAAAGCGATGATCTCGCCGCCGCGAAAATCACCGTCAGCCCGCCGACTCTGCCGACATACATAAGAAATATTATTATCACCTTTGAAAGTGATGAAAGCGACGTGGTAATCCCGGTGGTAAGTCCCACCGTGCCTATCGCGGAAGCCGTTTCAAAAAGGCACTTCTGAAGCGGAAGTCCGTCGACAAGACTTATGGTAATACCGCCCGCCAAAAAGAGCGTTACGTACATCATAAGCACCGCCGCCGCGGTTTTTACGTTATCATCGTCAATTCTACGGTTGATTACCTGAATATCCTTTTTGCGCGTAAAAACGCTGTAGCACGAGAAAAAAAGTACCGCAACGGTGGTTACTTTCATACCGCCCGCCGTAGAGCCGGGTGCGCCGCCGATAAGCATAAAAACTATCATAATCATAAGCGACGCGCCTTTAAGCGAAGAAAAATCAACCGTATTAAAGCCGGCGGTTCTGAGTGTTACCGACTGGAAGAGCGAAGCGAATACCCTCTCTTTTCCCATAAGCGACGCAAATTCCGAAAAATAGAAAAACAGGGCGGGAATTATTATGAATATTGCCGTGAAAAGCAGAATTATTCTGCTTTGAAGCGAATATTTCCTAATTCGGAAGCCGTATTCCTTTACATCCTTCCACGTGGCGAAGCCTATACCGCCGATAACGATAAGCAGCATTATTACCGTATTTACCGCCGCGTTACCGACAAACGAGGTAAAAGAGGAAAACTCGCCGGTCTTCCCCATTACGTCGAATCCCGCGTTGCAAAAGGCGGAAACCGAATGGAAAAGCGCATACCATATTCCCTTTACGCCGAATCTTCCGCAAAATGTCGGCATTAAAAGCACCGCGCCCAAAGCCTCAACAGACATAGCTGTAATAAGGATAAACTTTGTAAATTTCATAATACCGCCGAGCCGCGGCGCGGCAATGGAATCCTGCATAAAACTGCGCCCAAGCAAACCTATACGTTTGCCTGAAATACGTGAAAGACTTACAGCGACGGTTATAACGCCCATACCGCCTATCTGTATCAAAAGCAGTATGACCGCCTGACCGAACGCCGACCAGTGCGTCGCCGTATCATAGACGACAAGCCCGGTAACGCAGGTTGCGGACGTGGCGGTAAAAGCGGCGTTTATAAACGGAGTAGATGTATTTGAGTCTGACGATATCGGCAACATAAGAATAAGCGACGCCAAGAGTATAACGCCGGCAAATCCGAATATTATGATGCGTGAAGACGTTAGTCTGAATCTGCGCAATTTTTGCACTTTTTCACCTTCCAATATCAGTTATTTTTCCAAACCGATGGAGAAAACGCTATTATTATCGGGAAAATCTCAAGGCGTCCGAGCAGCATGGCAAAAGCCAGAACGATTTTTGAAAAGCCGTGATACGCGGAATAATTGAGTGCCGGACCCACGTGCCCGAAACCGGGGCCGATATTATTAAAGCATGCCGCGGTCGCGGAAAAGTTTGTTTCAATACCGAACGGCTCAAACGAAATGAGCAAAAACGCCGCTATAAAGCATATAACATATATCGCAAAATAATGGCTTACGCCGCCTATGGTATTCTCATCGACCTTTTTGCCCTCGAAATGTATAGTGTTTACCGACCGCGGATGAAGCAGGCGGTTTATCTCGCGCGACACTATTTTGAAAAGCATAATAACACGCGAAACTTTAAGACCGCCTCCGGTAGAACCGGCACAGGCTCCGATAAACATAAGGATAAGCAGTATCGCCTTAGGGAGTCCGCCCCAAGTGTCAAAGTTATCGGTTGCGAATCCTGTTGTAGTCATAACCGAGGAAACCTGGAAAAACGAATACCTTGCAGAGGTTATCAGACGTTTATATATTTCAATATTGTTGACGGTCACAATCACCGTGCTGACCAGCATAATCGAAATATAACCCCAGAGCTCGGAGCTCTTTATGACGTCTTTGAATTTTCGCATAAGTATAAGGTAGTAAATATTGAAATTAATGCCGAAAAGCATCATAAAAACGCCTATTACCCACTGGCAGTAGGGACTGTACGACGCGATACTGTCCGATTTGATGCCGAAACCGCCGGTACCCGCCGTGCCAAACGAATGAACAATACTGTCAAACACGGGCATACCGCCGCAAACGAGCATTACCGCTTCAAGAACGGTAATGGCAACGTATATAAGGTAAAGAATCTTTGCCGTATCTCTGATTTTGGGAACAAGTTTACCTACCGCCGGTCCCGGAATTTCGGCTTTCAGTATATGAATAGAGCGGTCTGTAACGTTCGGAATTATCGCCATTACAAACACGAGGAATCCCATACCGCCGATAAAATGCGTAAAACTGCGCCAGAAAAGCATTCCCTTAGGCATACTTTCAATATTTGTCAGTATCGAGGCGCCGGTCGTCGTAAATCCGCTGACGGTTTCAAAAAACGCGTCGACATACGAGGAAATACAACCCGAAAGTCTGAACGGCAACGCGCCTATTAAAGATATCAGTATCCAAACGCCGGCAACAATGGTAAAACCCTCTTTTGCGTAAATCACGTGACTGCGCCGCTGGGTCAGAAGCATAAGTATTCCGCCGAGCGCGGCGGCAAGTGCAACGGTGACCGCGAATATCGCCGCGCTGAAAAATTCGGAATAAATCAGCGATACGCAAAGCGGCAGTAAAAGCAACGCGCCTTCGACCACGGCGATTTTGCCGAGCGTGTTAAAAACTGCTTTAACGTTCATAAAAAAGATTACCTCATTATATCAGAAAGATCGTTGAGCACCGTGTTCGCGGCGATAACTATAACCTTATCGCCCGCCTTGATGACCTCGTCGCCGAAAGGAATAATCGCCTTGCGCTTGCGTATAATGCCGGAGATGAGTATATTCTTTTTGAGCTTCAGGTTTTTAAGCGGTATCTCGCTGTATTCAAAATCGGGGGCTACGTTAAACTCTGCCGCTTCAACCTTACCGTCCATAAGCTTGTAAAGCGTTTCAACGTTACTGCCCTCGGAATTGGCAATAGCGCGCGCGTAGCGGGAAATAATACCGCTGACCGTCTGCTTCGGCGTTACCACGCAGTCAAGCCCGAGCTTCTCCGCCATATCCGAAAGCTCGACGCCGTTTACCTTAGCGATAACCTTTTTAACCTGCCTGGACGACGCGAATATTGAAACGAGTATGTTTTCCTCATCCATACCGGTAAGCGCGACAAACGAATCGGACGAGGTAAGTCCCTCGGAAAGCAAAAGTTCCCTGTCCGCGCCGTCGCCGAATATTATACGTGCTTTCGGCAATAAATCGGAAAGCGTTTCGCACCGCTCGCGGTTATTATCTATAATCTTTACGGTATTACCCGAGCTGATAAGCATTTTCGAGAGGTAATAGGCAATTCTGCCGCCGCCGAGTATCATAACGTCGCGGACGCTCTTTTGAAGAATACCGAGCATTTTAAGAAGCTTCTGTATCTCGGCGGGGTCGGCGGTAATGCCGATACGGTCGCCGCTTTGAAGCACGAAATTACCGTCCGGTATAAATACCTCGTCCCCGCGCTGTACAACGCAGATAAGGTAATTCGCCTGAAACTTTTTTCTCAGCTCAATAAGATTCATTCCGATTATCGGGCTGTTGTCACGAAGCAGAAGCTCCGCCATTTCAAAGTTCCTTCGGGAAAAGGTTTCAACGTTTACCGCCGCCGGAAATTTAAGTATATTGAATATTTCCTGAGCAACAAGGTACTCCGGATTAAATATCAGGGAAAGGTCTATTTGCTGTCTGATATAGCCGAGACTTTTATCGTTATACTCGGGGTTGCGCACTCGCGCCACGGTATGCTTCGCGCCCATTTTTTTAGCTATGATACAGCTGAGCATATTCAGCTCGTCCGAACCGGTAACCGCGATAAACATATCCGCTTCGGCGATACCCGCTTCGGCTAAAGTATTGTAATCCGCACCGTTTGAGCAAAGGCACATAATATCGTATACGTCCCTTATTTCCTCAATGGCTTCAAGGCGATTGTCTATTGCGACAACGTCATGTCCCTCGGTTACAAGGCTTTCAATCGCGGCGACGCCGGTTTTACCGCAACCGGTCACAATAATCTTCATAAAACTTTCTCCAAAATACATATTCAATTTATTATACTACACTTTTTTGAAATTTTCCACATCTATTTGCAAAATAAGTAAAAATATTGACATAAATAATAAAACTCGGTATAATACTTTTACTCTCATACCGCTTAGGAGTTATAAAATGAGAAAAGTTCTGAAAATTTCAATAATCGTTCTGTCGGTGATACTCGCGCTGTTGATAATCGCGGTATCAACGGTTCTTATCCTGAATAAAATAGGTAAAAACGCGTTTCACAAAAACGACACGAACATTGTAAACAAATACGTAACCGAGGATGAAGGCGGAATCATCTACAAGGGCGACAGATACGAACTGAACCCCGACGTTATCGCTTTACTGCTTATAGGTATCGACAAGGACAGCGTGAATAAAGATTCCAGCGTAGGCATAAACGGTCAGGCCGATACTTTGCTCGTTGCCGTTATAGACACAAAGTCGAAGGCTGTAACCGTAATACCGATATCGAGGGAAACGCTGGTCGACGTCAACCAGTATACCACAAGCGGCAACTATTCCGGCGTGGCAAACAAGCAGATATGCCTTGCCTACGCCTACGGCGACAGCGTGGAAAAAAGCAGTGAAAACGTACTTTTATCAGTCAGCAGAGTTTTATTCGGCATAAATATAAGCTCCTACGTCACGATGGACCTTGACGCGCTCGAAAAGCTTTCAAACGCGGTGGGCACCATGGAAGTCAAGGTAAACGAAGATTACTACGATACCGACTCCGGAATACGCTACAAAGCGGGAACCACCATAAAGGTCAAAGGCAGAAGCGCGGTGAATTACGTACATTGGCGCACCGACGATATCGACGCCAACAATTACCGTATGGAGCGGCAGCAAAGCTTTATGACGGCGTTTATGAACAAAGCGGGCAATCAGATATCCGATAATTTTTCAAACGTTATAACCTACTATAATCTGATGAAGCCCTACGTTTCCACCAATATCACTCTGCCGCAGACGACCTACCTTACAACATCCTGTCTGCGAATAAATCTCGGAAATTCAATTAAATACGTTCATATACCGGGCGAAACTTTTTTAAAGGACGGTTTTTCGGCGTTTTCACCCGATTATGACGCGCTCACCGATATCGTAATAGATACGTTTTATAAGAAGGTTTCATAAAATTCAAGCCGCGAACGCCAAACGCGTTCGCGGCTTTTTATACTTCTTTATACCGCTTCGATTATCGCGCTTAAAAGCGCGCAGAAATCTTTTTCACCCGCGGCTGAACTTTCTAAAACCTCCCGGTGTGAAAGAGGTTCTTTTTTTATGCCCGCCGCCATATTTGTTATCAACGAAATACCGCATACGTTCATACCGGCATGCCTCGCCGCTATCGCCTCTATCGCCGTGCTCATTCCGACGGCGTCGGCGCCGAGCCGTGAGAGCATACGCACCTCCGCCGGAGTTTCATACTGAGGTCCCTTTACCTGCGCGTATACGCCACGGTGCAGATTAATACCGAGCTTTTCCGCCGCTTTAAGCGCCGCGTCTTTAAGACCGCCGCCGTAAACCTCGCTCATATCGGGGAAACGCTCGCCGAATTGCTCTGCATTTTCGCCGATAAGCGGACTTTCGCAAAATAGACTTATATGGTCTGTTATAAGCATAAGCTCGCCGGGCTTGAAATCGGTATTTATACCGCCCGCGGCATTGGTAAGAATAACGGTTTTTACGCCGAGAAGTTTAAGTACGCGAACGGGCATTACCGCCTGCGCCGCGGTGTAGCCCTCGTAACAATGCACTCTGCCAAGCGCGACGGCAATGGGCTTGCCCGCTAAATATCCGAAAACAAATCTGCCGCCGTGTCCCGCCACGGTAGTAGTCGGAAACCCCGGTATATCCGCGTATTTTACCGAAAACTCGGCGTCGACACTATCCGCGAAACCGCCAAGTCCCGAACCCAAAACAACCGCGATTTCAGGTTTGAAATCACCGGTTGTTTTCCTTATGCTTTCAGCGCAGCACAGACATTCGTTATACATAACAAACTCCCGAAATTCTCATTTTACCGCATTTCATCCAAAAAAACTATTTTTGCCGGCGCGCTGTCAAAAGCGGATATCGCCGCTCTAAGCTCATCTTCATTTTCGGCATATACCGGTGTATTGATATGATAAAGCATACAACGCTTATCTTCGGTTATATTCTGATAATACGTATTGTTTTTAACGGTGAGCCCGCGGTGCGCCTCGGGGTGGATAAAGTCTTTGCTTTCGTCATGCCACCACCAGAAAATAACGAACGCGCGCGAACAGTCGAAAACGTTATCGGCTATAACAAAGCCTTCACAGTCGGATACCCAAGCCCACTGACCGCCGCGGATATGCGATACCATCCATTTATCCGGACGCTGATTATACGACCATTCGTAACCCGAAAAACGTATAATATTACGGGTAATACTTATGTTCTTATAATCGCTGTAAAGTCCGTTTCTTTCAAAATCGGTGGTGAAATATTCTATTCCGTAAGTGCAAAACTCGATGAGATTATCCGAAATATCGATATTATGATAATGCGAATCGACTTTCGCGCTTGTCCAACTCTGGAACGTAACGCCCGCGTCATAGCATTGATGAATGTAATTATGCCTCACCGTCGCGTTGGTTGCGCCGAGCGGCAGTTCTATACCGTTTCCGAAACGTGTCTCGCCGAACTGCATAGCGCCGCCTATAAAACCGATTTCACAGTTGGTTACAGTAACGCCTTCGCTTTGGTGTTCGCCCGCTATTGCGTGCGAACCGGTATAACCCACAAAAAGGTTGTCGGCGGTAGCGTTATTGTTAAGTATCAGAACGTGACCGCGCTGACTGATTTCTATATCGTAAAAATCGTCGCAAAGCTCGCCCTCGTAATAAAGCCACATTTGCTCGCTTTCGCCGTTATAGTAAAAATCATAATTTTCCTTCAAATCCTCAAAATGCCACTTTTTAACGCCTAAAAGCGCGGTCCCGTTAAAGGCAATATTACCTACGTTTCTGCCGTAAAGCTGAATGCGCCAAATGTTTTCCGATTCTTTTTCCCAAAGCGATTTATCGGCGTAATTCTTATACGAGCCGTAAAACTTCGGCTTGTCACCTTCGCCGTAAGCGCCGAAAATAACGCCTTCTGGCACAATAAATTTCTCGCGGTCGCCGACCCGCCAAAGACCGCCGCGTTCAAACAAAACGGCGTCGCCCGGCAAAAGATTTTCAGGTATGTCGGCGAGCGGCATATCTTTGCTTATGTAATACTTTTTACCGGTTATGTTATAGATTTCCTCGGTGTTTTTCGAGGTGAGTATTTCCCCTCTCAGTCTATCCGCGCCCTGACTGTAACCGCCGGTATATTTTTTTGTAGAGTCATAGCCGGAGCTGTTTACCGTATATTTCGTAAGAATCAATCCTCCAAAAAAGTATAGCACAGCATATGTAAAGATATACTGTACTATAGGAATATACCACAAAATATTGTATTTGTAAAGGAAAAAGACCGCAAAGTTTAAGATTTAAGAAGCGTTTTTAAGGCGTTCTTTTTCCGCCGACGCTGCAGTATCGAGCATATTTTCGGCAAAAACGGCATAGCCCTTTTTCGGGTCGTCTACAAAAACGTGGGTCACGGCGCCTATGAGTTCGCCGTTTTGCAGAATCGGACTGCCGGACATACCCTGTATTATTCCCCCTGTGGCGGAAATCAGTTCCTTATCCGTAACGGTAACAATCATATTTTGAGTATTTAAGTCATACGCGCCGGTGCGCTTCTGAACGCGGCAGGAATAAAGCTTCGGCTTGTCACCGGATATGGTACAGAGTATTTGCGCGTCGCCGTTTTTTATATCCTGCTTGTACGCGACCTTGACAAGCTTCGAGGTATCAAGCAGTTTATAAGGATTCCCGTAAACACCGTTATCGGTATTAAGCGCTATATCGGATATTCTGTCTGACGTAAATCTGCCTTTTAATTCACCGGGCTCGCCCGCACTGCCTTTTATAACCGATATTATCTCCGCACTTACAAGCTCGCCGTGTTCAAGCGACAGAAGTTTACCGGTGTCCCGGTCGCATATACCGTGACCGAGACCGCAAATCACGTTGCTCGCCGGGCTGTAAAAGGTAAGCGTACCAACGCCGGCGGAACTGTCGCGAACCCAAACGCCTATCCTGTAAAGGCCCTCGTTTTTATCGAGCGCGGGTGTGACCGAAAGTTTTTTGCTCTTCCCCGCGCGCGTTATTTCGAGAGCGAGCGGTTTTCCGCCGCTTTCGATAACCGTTTCGACGAGGTCTTCGTTACAGTTTATCCTCTCGCCGTTTGCGCTCACGATATAATCGCCGACCTTGATACCGGCGTCCTGCGCGGGATTCACTGTGCCCGACGCGGTTTCAACGTCGCCGGTGGATATCACAAGCAAACCGTTTGTATATATCTTCATCCCGAACGGCGTACCGAGCACCGATACGTAGGTTTCATCGACAACGGTAACGCTCGCTTTGCTGAAAGGTATTATACCGAGTATTTTCAAATCAACGTCAAAAACCTCGCCTACGTTCTTAAAATCTTCAGACGATGCTTTCACGCCCTTGAAATCTACCGTAACGGGAATCGCCGAGTCAATTTTGAAGGTATCGCCGCGGTTTATTTTATATTCGCGGCTTACGGTGCGATTCATTACTATAACGGCGGTAAATACCGTTATACAAAATAACAGCGCCGCAAAAAACAGAATTCTTAAAGTAAGTCTTATATAACGCATTTTTTCACCTCTGATTATTCTTTCAAGAATAATTTGCCCGAAAAAGTGAAAAAAATGTTTTGTAAAGAAAGGTAAAAAAATACTCGGCAAAATGCCGAGCATTTTTTAACTGTTTTTACTCGCCGTTCGGGAAATCGAAGGTCTTGCCGTCCGAAGAGTTTTCTTTTGAAGAATTATCGGTCTGGGCTTCGCTCTCCTTATAACTCGATTCGCCCACGTTCGCGCCGAGAGTTATCTCATATTCGCTTTCGTCACCCGATTTTGAAAGCACCGTAACCGTAATTTTATCGCCCGCCTTGCTCGATTCGATAATATCAAGCACTATATCGTCCTTGGTTATCTCGGTACCGTTGACGCGGGTTATTATATCGCCTTTTTCGACCTTACCGTAAAGGTCGCTGTCGGAGCTTACCGAAACTATAAGAAGTCCCGTAGCGGCATAGTTGCCGGTACTCTTGCTCACCGAGTTTATTTCGGTGTAGGTTATGCCTATCTTCGCCCTGTCGGTAACCTTGCCCTTTGATATAAGCTGGTCAACAACACGCATTACCGTAACGGTAGGTATTGCAAAATTTATTAAATCATAATCCGTTCCGGAAAGCTTGGAAGAGGTTATACCCACTATCTGACCGTACATATTGGCAAGCGCGCCGCCCGAGGAGCCGGGGTTTATCGCGCTGTCGGTCTGAATAAGACTTGAAGAATAATTCGTTTTTGACGACTGTACTCTCCGCGACGGCAAAGATACCGTACCCGTTGTTATCGAGGTTTTATCCGAGGCGTCGTTCGGTCTGCCTATGGCGTATACGTTTTCTCCGCAAACAAGCTCGGAAGAATCGCCGAACACCGGAACGTCAAAACCTTTTCCGTTTTCGATTTTAAGTATCGCAAGGTCGCTTATTACGTCGCCCGCGACGTAGACCGCGTCGTACTCTTTGCCGTCATAAGTGTAAATCTTGAATTTAGGCGCGCCGACCGACGAGTAGATATGGTCGTTTGTGATAACGTATCCGTCTTCGGTATAAATAACGCCCGAAGCGTCAAACGCTTTCTTGGAATTATAAACCCTTACCCCGACGATAGACGGGTTTACCGTATCGTAGACCTCGGCGGCGGTCATGCCGTCGGTATCCTTGGGTTTAGCGGCAAGATTCATCTTGACATCGTCACGAAACAGGTTTTGTTTTTTATTTTTGCCGAAATAGTAGCCGGCGTAAAGCGAGCCGGTAACAAGAATTATCGCCGCCAACAGTCCACAAAAGACCTTAAGTCCGCGACTGAACGGCGAATAGTTCTTTACTGGCTTCTGTTCGGAATACTCGACCCTGTTTAACGTGGGACGCATTCCGGGCGCGCTTCCGGCGGGAGAATTCTGTCTTAGCGGTTGAACGTCACCGTCGCCGTAAACCGGCGCGCCGGGCGCCGAATCGGGAATACTGACCGGAATATCGCCGCCTTGCGCGGTTTCTTCCGGTTCAGCTTGCGGTTTTATGTTAACCGGAGCGTCCGGTTTTTCGCTTTCAGGGGTATCAAGCGGAGCGTCCGGGTTAACTTCCGGCGCGGTTTCTTCGTAAGCCGTGTTTTCTTGGACAACTTCGCCCTCGTTCGGCAAGCCTGTTTTTTCTTCAAAATTATCCATATTCTACCTACTTTCCTATCGGCAAGACAAACTCGAATCGCGTAAACTCGTTTTCTTTACTGAACACGCTTATCGTTCCGCCGTGATTCTTAATTATGGTTTTTACTATATAAAGTCCGAGACCCATACTGTTTTTATTGGTCGCGCGGGACTTGTCAAGCTTGTAAAATCTGTCAAATATATAGGGCAAATCGGTACCGGGTATTCCCGCGCCCGTATTTGTGATGGAAAACTTGGCGCCGGCGGAATCAACGCCGAGCTCAAACGACACCGTACCGCCTTTATTTACGAATTTAATCGCGTTATCGACGAGATTATATACCGCCTGATAAATAAAATCCTTATCCGCTTCGACGGTTACGCCGGGCAACGCGTCAAGCCCCTTTATCTCTATTTCTTTTTCCTCGATTCGCTGTTCCTGACTTATCACAACGTCGAGTATCTGCTCTCTCAAATCAAACTCGGTGACTTTAAGCACAAATTCGCTTGATTCAAGTCTTGAAAGACTGAGCATGGACTGTATCATACGGGAAAGCCGTTTGACCTCCTGCGAAACGATATTTAAGTAATAGCCCTGCTTTTCGGGCTCAATCGTTCCGTCGATTATTCCGTCTATGAAGCCGCCTATCGTAGTCATCGGAGTTCGCATTTCATGCGACACGTTTGCGACAAAGCTCTTTCTTGTTTCTTCAAGTCTGGAAAGCGAATTGGTCATCTTATTGAACGAGGCGGCAAGCTCGCCTATCTCGTCATCGCTCGTAACCGGAATACGCTTAGAAAAATCGCCTTTTGACATTGCGTGAGCCGCTTCGGACATCAGCTTTAACGGCTTGTTCATTCTGTAAGTCATAACGTACAGCGCCGCAAACATCAGAATAAGCGGCACCACCGCGCAAAGGGCGTAGATTTCGAGCGATTTTTTAAGCACCGCCTTTATAGACTCCGAAGAAGCGGCGGAAAGCACGTAACCGACCGTTTTTCCATTGTCTTCAAGCGCGGTCGCGGCAATATAGCCCGGCGCTTTGAAAACGCCGACGGTCCCGAATTTTTCCTTTCCGGACACCGTTTTTTCAAGTTCGCCAATATTAAAGGTCATACCGATATGCTCGCAGATACCGTTTTCGCCCCACTCGTCGCAGGAGCAAAGCGTGACCGCTCCCGATTCATCGGTAAGATATATTTCACAGTCGAGCATTTCGGCGTTGCTTTTCATTAAAAAATACGTCGGCTGTCTTAAACTGTCTTCACGGCTGCTTTTCGGGTCGCTGTAAAACCTTGCCACTGAATCGCATACGTTTTGAAGCTCCCGGTGCTTTTCGGCGGAAATATGCCTGTTAAAGGTTATCACCAGAAGTCCCAGCATTATGCCGATGCTCAGTATTACGATAGCCGCCGTGCCGAAATAATACTTTTTGAACAGTCTGCGCTTCATTATTTGACCTCAAATTTATATCCGACGCCCCAAACGGTTTTAAGCGACCATTTATCGGACACGTTTTCGAGCTTTTCACGAAGTCTCTTAACATGAACGTCTACCGTACGTGAATCGCCGTAATAATCAAATCCCCAAACCTCGTCAAGCAGTTGGTCGCGCGTATAAACGCGGTTCGGATTACTGGCGAGATGAAAAATAAGTTCAAGCTCCTTGGGCGGAGTGTCTATCTGTTTGCCGTCCACGGTAAGCTCGTAATTCGTAAGGTTGATAATCAGCTTATCAAAGCGAACCTCTTTGACGGTATTGTTTTTCGCCTTTTCCATACTGCGGCGGAGCACCGCCTTAATGCGCGCGAGCACCTCTTTGGCATCGAACGGTTTACTTATATAATCATCCGCGCCGAGTTCAAGACCGAGAATTTTATCAAAGACCTCGCCCTTCGCCGTAAGCATTATAATAGGAACTTCACTCGTTTTTCTTACTTCGCGGCATACCTGCCAACCGTCAAGCCGGGGCATCATTATATCGAGAAGTATAAGGTCGGGATTATACCGCGCGACGAGTTCGAGCGCCTGTTCGCCGTCATACGCGATATTCGTATCAAATCCGTCCTTTTCGAGATACATTCTGAGTAACTCGCAAATATTTGAATCGTCATCTACAATAAGAATTTTACGGTTTTCCATACTTCACCTCTTATTATGCTGCGACATTATTCTACAATAATATTATTACAAAAATATGAATAATTACGACTTAAATTATTAAATCAAAAAACAAGGCGCCCCAAAATACGGGGCGCCTTATAATGCAAAAACTGTCAGGCCTCGGTTTCCTCGGCGGGAGCTTCCTCTACGGGAGCCGCTTCGGGAGCCGCCTCAGGTGCGGCCGCGGGAGCCTGTTCCTCTCTCATTTTTGCGAAACAGTCGCTGCAATAAACCGGACGGTCCTCACGGGGAGCGAACGGAACGCGAGCGACGCCACCGCAAGCGGCGCAAACTGCTTCATGCATTTCGCGCGGACCTCTTGCCGCGTTCTTTCTCTTGTCGCGGCAGGGCTTACAACGCTGCGGTTCGTTTACAAAGCCTTTGGATTCATAGAATTCCTGTTCACGGGCGGTGAAAACGAACTCTTCTCCGCAATCTTTGCAGACTAAAGTTTTGTCCTCAAACATTTTTTATACCTCTCTTGTTTTAATCGCCCCGGACGGAATTGCACCGACATCTCTGAACACAACGCTTTTCTGATTTAAGCTACTTGGGCATATATAAAGGCAGTAAAACTACCTTTTTATCTTTTCACGGATGCGTTTAAGCGCGTTATCCACCGATTTTTCACTCTTGGCGTGCTTCGCGGCTATTTCCTTATAACTCAGTCCCTCTATAAAGTCGCAAATCACTGAATACTCATAATCGGAGAGAATGCCTTTAAGGCTTTTCATAAGCGAATCGACGTTTTCCTTTAATATAACCATATTCTCGGGGTTACCGTCATCTGCCGGTTCAAGCATTTCCTCATCCAGCGAGGAAATGAGATTTCGCGGTATACGCATTTTTGCCTGCATAAAACGGCTTCTCGACATAAGTGTTTTTCTGATACAGGAAACGGCGTAGGTCTTAAACGACGCCTTGCTGTTATCAAAGGTATAAATTGCGAGATAAAGCGCCAGCTCGCCCTCGGAAATCAAATCGTCAACGTCGCAGTATTTCTCGTAAAGATACGCCGATTTTTTTATGTAAGGACTGTAACGTTCAAAGAGTTCGGCAATACGTTCGCTCTCGCCCGATTTAATGAGAGATATCAACTGCTCGTCCGAAAAAGCCTCTTTTTTTTCGACCAATTTTTTCTCCATAAAAACACCAAAACCGATTATGTGAATATATTTATAACAAGTATATATTATTTTTCCAAAATTGTCAAGTATTTTTATGCGATTTGACAGTTTTGGACATTATTTGACAAAATTTCTGTAACCTTTGCCATACTGAACGCAGCGGGACACGCGGCAAAGCGTCGCGGATGATATCGCCGTCTGCTTAATTACCTGATTATAGGTGTTGCCTTCCATAAGCAGTTTAGCCGCCTTTATGCGCTGTGACATCTGCTCTATTTCCTTATCGGTACATAAATCTTCAAACAATTCGCGGCAGTCTTTTTTTGAGGCAAGCTTTATAATCACCTCGTAAAGACTGTCAATATCCTTTTTTGAAACCGTCTTTTTTTGCATATCACAATTCCTCCGAATAACATTTGCTGAGTTTGATTTTTCCGAAAAGTTCCAGTTTTTCCGCGTTTCTTACGCGTATTTCCCCGCCCGGTTGCTTCAAGACCGCTTCTTCGCCCGGTCCGCACAGTACAGATGCGACGGCGCAACTGCCGCTGGCGCATGAATTCTCATAAAACAGCGTGTTGACGCCGGGAACGTACACTATGGGGCGCATACCGGTTTTGTCGCTTACGATCATTATACCGAGCGCTTTTACTTTAAGTTTACCCGCCAGCTTCTTTATGACGCTTTCGGCGTCCGCTTCCGACAGCGACCCGTCCGCAACGATATGAGATATACCCTCAAAGCTGACAAGGGGGAACCGGTATTCCCTGCCGGAAACCGAAAACACGGTCTCGCTTATTTTTTCGGGTCGCTCGATTTCGCACCGGCACTCGAAAAAGCCGTCTTTTTCCCGCACCGCGGTTTTAACGGGTTTTGCCGCGCCGGAAACCTTTATTTCGGTTTCAAAGCTACCGCTCTTGCCGGTTAAAACGCCGTAAAGCGCCGCCGCCGACATGGCGGCGTTGCCGCAGAACTCATCGCCCGACATATTAAGTTTTGCCGCACCTGCGCGGAAATCTGTAAATCCCACCTGCTCTACGTTCTTTCGCTTTTCCATAATCTTTCCGGAGACGCTTTTATAAAGGTCGCGCGAAACGTCGGAAGTGACGAGCGCCGTAATATTGCCGGCGGGGTCTGCGATATAATATTCAATATTCATCAGTTATTATAGTTTTGCAAGAACTGTCTTGTTCTTTCGTTTTTCGTGTTGCCGAATACCTCTTGAGGCGTTCCCTCTTCAACGATAACTCCGTTGTCAATAAAAATGACCCTGTCGGAAACCGCCCTTGCAAACGCCATTTCATGCGTTACGATAACCATGGTCATTTTTTCTTCCGCAAGGCTTTTTATTACCTTCAAAACCTCGCCGGTAAGCTCAGGGTCGAGCGCGCTTGTCGGCTCGTCAAAAAAGAGTATATCCGGTTTCATGGCAAGCGCCCGCACTATTGAAACACGCTGTTGCTGACCGCCGGACAGCTCGCAGGGGTACGCCTTTGCCTTATCGCCGAGTCCCATTTTGTCAAGCAATTCAAGGCATTCTTCCCTTACTTCTTTTTTGTCGCGCCCGAGTACCGAGACCGGCGCGTCGCAGACGTTTTTAAGCACGCTGAAATGAGGGAAAAGATTAAAATTCTGAAAAACAAGTCCGAAAACCTTTTTGAATTTTTTAAGGTCCTTACTGTAACAAAGCTTGCCCTTTTCGTTCTTATACGTCACGTCGTCGCCCATGTAGGTAATCGTACCGTCATCTATCGTTTCAAGCAAAGTCGCGCACCGTAAAAGCGTTGATTTACCGCCGCCCGAGGAACCGATAATCGAAACGACCTCGCCTTCGTCCACGGTAAGCGAAACGCCTTTGAGCACCTCGTTACTGCCGAACGACTTTTTTATATCCGTCATTTTCAAAACATTCATACCGATTCTCCTATTGCTTATAGTAGCTCATTGCCTTTTCGGCTCTGCCCATGACAAAACCGACAGCGGCGTTAAAGATATAGTAGAACACGCCCGCCACGATAAAGGGCATAAAGCTCGCCTGTGAATTCGCTATCTGTTTGCCTATCGTAAACATTTCCTGATACGAAACGGCGAAAGCGATAGACGTGTCTTTTACCAGGGTTACTATCTCGTTTGTAACACTCGGCAGAATTCGTCTTATTACCTGCGGAAGAATAATTTTTACAAAGGTCTGCGCCTTCGAGTATCCGAGAATCGCCGCCGCTTCGTACTGTCCCACGGAAATAGACTCGATTCCGCCTCTGTATATTTCAGAAAAATACGCGGCGTAGTTTATGGAGAAAGCGATAACAACGGGTATGAGTTTATTACGCGAAATGCCCCAGCCGAACAGATAAAAAGGGCCGTATGTAACGGCGAGAAGCTGAAGCATAAGCGGCGTACCGCGAAGGACCGAAACGATAAACTGCGTCAGTTTTGAAATAACGATATTTTTGCTCATTCGAAGCAGTGCGAACACTACGCCTAACGGCAGAGCGATAAGCAAAGTCAAAAAGAATATCGAACAGGTATTCCCGAGTCCCTCGCTCATTTTCTGAATCATTGTGGTAAGGGTCAAAATAAAACCTCATTTCACGTCTTGAAATTGCAGTTTAAGCCCCCCGGACGGGGGGCTTAAACACTATGAACTCACAGATTACTATTTACCGGCGATATACGATTTGGCAACCGGATAATCAACAAATACCGCGTCAACCGCGCCGCCTTCAAGTTCGGTGAAGCACTTTAAGAAACTGTCGCAGGTAACGAGCTCTTTGAATGAATCTTTAAGGTCTTTCAAATCACCGTTAAGCAAAGCTTCGCCCGACGTACCGAGCTGAACCGCGACCACCTTGCCTTTAAGGTCTTTTGAGGTCTTGATATCGCTGTCATCCTTTACTACGACGACCTGAGTATTGTCATAGTAAGGCGATGAGATAACATAGCCGGCTTCCTTCATGGTATCGAGGATGGTCATACCCGCCCAGATGCAGTCGCACTCTTTCGCATCAAGCTGAATGAGTTTCTGGTCCCAGTTCACCTCGAAAATCTTATGCTCCCAACCGAGAAGGTCGCACGCCGCTTTGCATATTTCAACGTCAAATCCGGCATACTTGCCGTCGTCGCCTATATAGCTGAAAGGCGGATACTCGGGGTCTATACCCTGAATAAAGGTTCTCTTTTCGGCTTTGGTGATATCAACCGCGCCGTCGGCGTCTTTTGCATCTTCATTGAGGAAGATAAGGCTGTTGACAACGTCGGGATACTTATCGGCGATTTTCTTATACTCGCCGTTCTTTACAAGTTCTTTCACCGCCGCTTCAATGTAGTTACAGGTTTCTTCATCGCCGCTTCTGAACGCGATGCCGTACTGTTCCGCGCCGAGTTCCTCGTTTATGATTTTAAGTTTTACGTTCTTTTTACCGCAACCGGCAAAGGAAAGTACCATGAGTAATACAAGTAAAAGCGCTATGATTTTTTTCATTTTAATTTCTCCTTTTGAGCTGTACGCCCGTTTTTTCGGTGTTGTTATTATACTTTATCACATTAAAGTTGTAAAGTGTTTTTCGCACTTTTGCGGCAGTTTTGTATACTTGCACAAAAAATCGCCTTGCGTTCGTTGCTTTATCACATCACTTTATTAAAGTAAAGGTACAAAAAAGCGCCCCTCACGAATGAGGGACGCAAATCAACGGATAATTATTTACCGCGGATGGCAATATAGTTTGCAACAACGGCAAGGATGAAGAACAGTATGGCGATATACTTGGTAAAACGCGCCAAAGACGCATCGAACGTACGCGCCTTGTTCTTGGAAAGGAAAGTATCCGCACCGCCGGAAATGGCGCCGGTTATACCCGCCCTGTGACCCTGCTGAAGCAGGATAATAACAATTATGAACAGCGAAACGATTATAACCGCTATTCCCAAAATAATTTTCCAGACACCCATTTGTTTAACCTCCTGTATATTAAGCGAGAAAACGCAATATTTCGGTAAAGGATATAATATCACACTTTTTCCCAATTTGCAAGAACTTTTTTACCCTTTACAGCCGCAACCTCTGAATAATTTGTCAATATCTATTTTTTTGCCGCTTTTATCGAGTATAAAGCCGAGTTTTGAAAGCAGTATTTCGGTACTTTCGCCGTCGTACCGCGCGTCCATTGCGCTGCGCGAAGCCGCGACGTGAAGCGCGGACCTTAAAATGCCGTCGGCAAGCGACAAATCGTCCTCGGGCGTTATATAAAACACCGTTATTCCCTTTTCGGTAAGACTGTAAAGACAGAAGCCGCAAATGCTCTCGCCCGATTTTGCGACGACGCATCCGCCGTCTTCGGGCATACTTATCGCCGCCTTTTCAAAATAGCTTTTGATTTCGTCCTTTCCGCTTACCGGAGCTACTGTTATCATAATTCATCCTTGTCCCTTGAAATATTCGTAAGTCGGCTCATTTCGCGCTCGTTAAGCTCGCGCCAGGCGCCGAGTTTAAGACCGCCCATTTTAACGCCGGCTATCTCTACACGTTTAAGCCTTATGACCGCCAACCCCACGGCTTCGCACATTTTTCTTATCTGGCGGTTTCTGCCTTCGTTTATTATGAATTTCAAACCCGTGCGGTCTGCTTTGCGCTCGGTCACGAAAACCTCGCACGGCAAGGTCTTTTTTCCGTCTATCTCCACGCCCGTCATAAGCTTTTCGACCGCGGCGTCATTAACCGCGCCCCTTACGGTCACGTCGTAGGTTTTATTTACATGGCGCGACGGATGGGTTATACCGTTGGCAAATTCGCCGTCGTTGGTAAGAAGCAAAAGCCCCTCGGAGTCTTTGTCAAGTCTGCCGACCGGAAAGACCCTTACGCCCACGTCCTTTACGAGGTCGTTTACGGTTTTGCGGTCAAACTCGTCTTTGAGCGTGGTTACGTAGCCGCGCGGCTTGTTGAGCATAATATAGACCTTTTTATTTTGCGGTGCTACCCTTTTGCCCTTGACCGCGACCTTATCGCGCTTCGCGTCGACCCGGTCGCCTATCTGAGCGATACGCCCGTTCACCTTCACTTTACCCTCGGCTATAAGTTCCTCCGCTTTACGGCGTGAAGCCACACCGCACTCGGACAGGAATTTTTGAAGCCTTATTTTATTATCCTTCATATTAACTCCCGAGTATTATCCTGAATATTTGAAAGAACAGGTCGAATTTGCCGCCCTTTCTTGCGTTTACATTTTTAACCGTGACGTTGCTTTTATATATCAGCCGGTCAAGACTGTAATACTCTATACTGCCTACCACCGTGTTTTCCGCCACCGGCGCGTACAAAAATCGCGGAGCGCACAAAACCGCCGTTACGCTCTGCCCTTTCGGCACTGAAAACTCCGCGGCGCCGACGCCGCATACCGCGATTTCGCGGTCGCCGCCGATTACCGGTAAATTAACGGTTTTACCCGACTGATTATAACTGCAAACCTCAATGGCGCCGAGTCCCGCGTCGAGCAAAAAGCGGTGATCCGCCCAGTCGTTGCCGTCGTTCAGCGTTACGGCTATTACGTATCTGCCGTCCTTTTTGGCGGCGGAGACAAGACACCTGCCCGATTTTTTTGTAAACCCTGTTTTCACGCCCACAACGTCATCGTACATAAAAAGAAGCTTATTGTGGTTAGTGACCGTTCTGCGGTACGGCGGATTACCGTAACAGAGCGTCGCGCTTTTTGCCGAGGCGGCAAGCGCAAAATCGGGGTTTTTAAGGGCTTCGCGGGTGATGAGCGCCAGCTCGTAAGCCGTTGTATAATGCCCTTCGGCGTCAAGACCGGAGGGCGTTGCAAAATGAGTATTTTTAAGATTCAAAGCGGCGGCTTTCGCATTCATCATACCGACAAACTTATCTATACTGCCGCCGATAGCGATGGCAACTGTATTCGCGGCGTCGTTACCCGAGGCAAGCATCATACCGTAAAGCAAAGCCCGGTAGGAAACCCTGTCTCCTTCAAGCAGTCCCATTGAAGAGCCTTCGACCGTCACCATTTCCCCCGTTGTTACTATCTCGCCGTCGAGGTCCGCGCAGTTTTCAAGCAGTACAAGCGCGGTCATTATTTTGGTCGTACTCGCCATAGGCAGGCGCACGTCGGCGTTTTTTGAATAGAGGATATCGCCCGTATCGCCGCTTATGACTACTGCCGCCTTTGCCGAAACCGCGCCGACCGGATATCCGGCGGCGAAAAGAATCGCAAGGCTTAAAACGAAACCGAAAACTTTTTTCATCCTTAACACCCATAAATACTAATATGAGCCAGCGGACAAAATTATTCAAAGGTATCTATATTATTCTTTTTCTTTGAAAACAGGCTCTTGACCTTATCGATAAGCTCGGGAGCCATATTTATCGCTTTATCCATAGTTCCCATTTCGTTATATACGGGGAGCATATGGACGTTTTCTCCGTTTACGGCGATAAACGCAACCGGGCTAACCGTCATACCCGCGCCGCCTCCGCCGCCGAACACGGTGCCTGAATTTTTAGTCGGAAAATCACTGCCGCCGGTGGCGAGCCCGAACGATATTTTTGATACCGGTATAAGCGTTATACTGCCGACGGTGAGCGGTGTGCCGATAATCGTATCGGCGTCTACCATGGCGCGCAATTTTTCGGTTGCGATCTCCATAAGGTTGCTCAAATTATTATCGCTCATTTTTATCACATTCCTTTTTGAGTTTGAGATAGGAAAAATACAGGGATATCAATGCGATCAACGCGTAAATAAGGCGCGTTTTAAGTGAAATCGCCGCCTCTATTTGCGGACTTAATTTTTCAAAATCGGTACGGACGTTGACTTTTTTTACGGTAAGCGAGGTTGTCCTGTCCAAAAGATTTATCACGGGGTAAACCGCCGCGCAGACCTCGCCGTAGGCAATAGCGGTATTTGCGGCGTTATCGCTTGAAACGGTGATATCAAGAAACAGATTACGGAATTTAATTCTTTTTATCACCCATATCATTTTCAGAATTGCCGCTTTAATAAGGCGAAAGCAGAACTTGATACCGGTGATTTTTCCGTACTTATCGAATATTCCGGCAATAAAGTTTTTCTTTTTCGGCTTTTTTGCCTTGTTCTCTTCTGCGCTTTTCCGTTTATGCTTTTTTGAGAGCGCGTCTGCCTTTTCTCTGTTTTTATCGCTGTCAAACACCTTTATACCGCCGTATCTTACAAGAACGAACGGTTCGTCACGAAAGCGGAGTTCTGCGCCGACCGGAATTAGCAACAGACAGAGAATAAGCAAAAGTATCCCGCCGATAATATACAGCGCTATCACGGTTCTGTTTCTCCGTCTTCGTCAGCTTCGCTGTCAAGCTCTTCGGAAATCGGCAGCTGTTCGCCGACGTCATTTACGGCGTTCTGCTCTTTCGGCAGCGGCGGTAAATCGGATAAATCGGAAAGCCCGAAGCAACGCAAAAAGTTCTTGGTCGTACCGTAAAGAAGCGGTCTGCCCGGCAATTCAAGTCTGCCGCGTTCTTCTATGAGCTCCTTTTCGACAAGCGTAGTTAAAACGCCGGAACAGTCAACTCCGCGCACCTGTTCCACAAACGCGCGCGTTACAGGCTGGTTATACGCTATTACCGAAAGCACCTCGAACGCCGCGGGAGAAAGCGGAGTTCGGCGTTTCAAATCGAACGCCTTTTTGATATACTCGGCAAACTCGGTTTTGGTGGCAAGCTGATATGAATTGTCAAGCCGTAAAAGTTCAAGTCCGCTTCCCGTCTCGGCAAGACGCGCCGAAAGCGCCTCCGCCGTTTTTTCGACCTGTTCGGGTTTTATAGCGAAAACCTCTGACAGTCTTTCAATTCCTATCGGGTCGCCCGAGGCATAAAGCACCGCTTCAAGCGCCGAAACTAATTTTTTATTGTTCATCTCTCTTATGCCCCTTAACAAGTTTGATTTCGGCGTCGTCCGCGTCGCCCGACCCGATTTTCACGCGGTTTGCCTTGCACAGTTCAAGCACCGCCAAAAACGTAGCGACAAGTTCGGAACGGCTCTTTGCGGTTTTATAAAGCGAACTGAGTCTTGTTTTGCCGGTAAAGGCAAGCTTTCTTATTACGAAGACTATTTTCGTCGATACCGCCACTATTTTTTTAGCCACTATACGTGTAAACGGCGCGATATTAGGCGGGGAAAGCCGCTTTGCGCGGTTAACCGCGGAAAGATATGAAGAAAGCAGTACCTCGCGGTCGTGTGAAAGCTCGTATGCCGAATCAAAATCGTAAGCCGTAGGCGTTTTTACGAACTTATCAAAACCGTCGGTCATTTTTGAAAGCTTTTCCGCCATTTCGCGGCAAATACTGTATTCAAGCAGTTCGCCGGTAAGTTCTTCTTTCAATCTCTCGATTTCATCGTGGCGCGGAAGCAGACTGACCGTTTTCATATAGATAAGCCGCGACGCCATTTCGAGAAACTCGCTGGCGATATCCATTTCCTGCTGACGGAAATACTCTATCTGTTCAAGATACTGGTCGATAAGCACAGAAAGCTTTATATCGTAAATATTAAGTTTATTTTTCGCAATCAGTTGCAGGAGCAAATCAAGCGGCCCCTCAAAATCATCGAGTTTGTAAAATAACTTTGCTTCCATTTTTTACACCTAAACACCGTAAAACGGTATGCCGGCGACGTAGCTGAGCCCGTATATTACTTTATCAACCAAAAAGCCTATCGGGGCGCTTAACACACCGGTCCAGATTATTATAAGCAAGCCGATGAATATATACCGTTCATACCGCATTATCTGAAAATAATACCTCGTCGGAAGAAACGTAAACAGTACCCGCGAACCGTCAAAAGGCGGAATGGGTATGAGATTAAATACGGCAAGATACACGTTTATAGTGGCGGTATAAGAAAACAGTATATAAAGAAAAACGTAAAGCGAATATGAAAAGCTAAATTTAGCGTAAAGCACAAAAGAAAGATGAAACAAAACCAGCGATATAAACGCCATTATCAGATTAGATACGGGACCCGCCGCGGCGGTTATCGCCATACCGGCTTTCGGGTTCCTAAAATATCGCGGGTTTATGCTCACGGGTTTTGCCCAACCTATCCCGAAAAGGAATATTCCGATAGAGCCTATCGGGTCAAGGTGAGCCAACGGGTTTAAAGTAAGCCGTCCCTGATATTTCGGCGTGGGGTCGCCCAGCTTGCTCGCGACAAAACCGTGCGCAAATTCATGCACCGGCAACGCTAAGAATACAACGATGGTCGCGGATAAAACCGCGCCTAAAAACGTCCAGATATTGCTTCCGTTTTTTATTAAATCCAGAATCAAGCATTTCACTCCAAAATAAGTATACACAGTTATTATATACCATTATTTCTATAATTACAAGAAAAAAGCGGTAGAATTTCCAATATAATCCCGCCCTTAAGGCAAATAAGCCTCAAGGGCGGGATTTCAAACCTTGAACAAGAGTGCGTTACCCTATTTGATCTCGCAGTTATCTATTGCAAAATCAATAAAAATGTTTATTATTTCATTTCTTGATCGGTTTGTTTCTTTTGTAATCTTTTCAAGCTTTTCGATAGTTTCTTCTTTGATACGCACGGAAAAAACCTTGTATCCGTCTTCTCCTTTGAGCGATTTCTTTTTTATGATGAGTTTCTCCTTCAAAGTAATCACCTCACCAATATTATGCCTTGACTTATGTTATGATTATATGTTATAATTTATAACATAAAAACACAAGGGGATCTCGATTGCTTTGAATAAACGTATTTACGATCTGTTATTAAAAAAAGCAACAATACTTGCGCTTTCATTTGATCTCTATCCTATTATCCCTCGCGGCGACTTGAGCAAAGGTTTTACCGAAAAAGTCTTTGATTTCGACGTCTATACGGTTTTGGATATATTACAAGGCGATATTATAAATATGCTTATCGCACGAACAAATGGGGAATTTGAAATGGCGGAACTGTTACAGATAGCGAATAAAGTCTGCACCGATTATGAAAAGGCACTTAAAAGCAAAATGCTCGACTCCCTCATTTCAAATTTCAGAAACGAATATGGAAAACTCGTCATGACACATTCATCATATATGACTTTGCAACCCGCCATAACGTTTATTCTATACTATGCTTTTACGGTTTTCAAAATCTCATCAGATTTATGCGACAGACAAGGCTTAAATTTTTCAAAAATCATCTTAAACACCGCGACGCTGATAACCTGCGAAAAAAGTCAAAAATCTTATCTGGCGATAAAAAAAGGCGGAAAGGCGTTCGCGCTGCCTGAATTCAAACGTGAGAAAGCGGTATATAAAAAACTTGAAGCTATGATAGAAAATGAAATAGCGAGCCTAAATACATAGACGCTTAAAACACTCTTAAGGCAAATAAGCTTTAAGAGTGTTTTATTACAAAGCAAAACCCAAGACGCATAAGGTCTTGGGTTTTGTGTTTGCTAATTAACGTCAGTTCATTTCACAGCGGTACCATTTTTTGCCTTTTAATACGAAGAATACGCCGTCGCCGTTGACCTGTGAAACATAATCAAATTTATTTTCAAGAACGGTTTTGCCGCTTTCGTCTATCATTCCGTATTTCCCGCTCTTTGATGTAACTACATATCCGTTTACGGGCAAATACATTTCGTTATATTTGTAAGAGGAATCATATTCGTTTACACGGACGTTTGCGACGTCGTACACAAAATCGGTAATTGCTTTACCTTTTTCGGTCACGTATCCCCATTTATCGCCCTGTCTTACGGCAAACAGACCGTCTATCGGTCCTACGCACTCGTCGTAGATAAACCCGGTGATCATCTCGTTTTTATCAAAACTAAAAAGGCCGTATTTTTCCGATTTGAAAACAGGTGAATAATACGTATCGCCCGTGGAATCGTCCTCTGCAAGGTCGCTTATTTCTCTTATAGCTATTATCTTTGACTCTATGATGCCGGGATAATTCATATAAGCCGCGCTATTGTAGACGTTAGATTCGTAACTATAATACTCTTCTCGTGAACAGTCTACAATTCCTGTCTCACCGCCGTTAAGCACCATTACCGGTTTGCCGTTCATCCAATATACCGTCGCACCGCCCTCTATTCCCGTAGGTATCTGCTGACATCCAAGCAAGCCGCCGTCTCTGTCAAAAACGATAATTCCTTCGCCGTTATCGCACCAAAGCACGCATTTGAACTGGCTGTCATCCGGTTTTGAAACCTCGGAATAATAATTGATGGTAAAATACGGTTTTTCAAAAATCGTTTCGGATATCATTACTCCTTTATCGTCCATTGTGCCGTATCTGCCGCCAACGCAGGCAAGAAAACAGGTGTAATTCATATCCGCGGAATAATAATAATCAACTGTATCCGCGTTAAGAGCGGGTACTTCCGTTTTGGTAAACAGCTTTTTTTCTTCGTTTCCGGTATTGCTTTCAACCGTGCTGACGTCTTCGTTATCCTTCTTTTTTGAAGACTTTTTCCCCGAATCATCCGAGCCGCAGCCAACGCCGCTTAAAAGCAGGGCAAGCACGGTAATCGCGGTCAGTATGCGCAGAATAATGCTTTTTTTGTTCACTTAAAACACGTCCTTTCAAAGCTTCAAAATTGTTTCCATTAAATAATCGCCGAACTCGGTGCAGGTCGCGCCGTCAAAGCGCCCCGTGATTTTATATTTCGGTTCATCCTCGGTGCAGATTTTAAGCGCCTTGTTAAGCTTTTCCGCCTTTTCCCTATAACCGATATGACTGAGCATCATTTCGGTTGCCTTGAACATACTTGTCGGGTTGGCGTATTTGCCTCTGCCCTCTTCTATCATACGCGGCGCGGAGCCGTGAATCGCCTCAAACATAGCGTACCTGTCGCCGATGTTCGCGCTTCCCGCCGTGCCTACGCCGCCCTGTATCTGAGCCGCCTCGTCGGTTATTATATCGCCGTAAAGATTCGGCAAAACAAAAACCTCGAATTTACTGCGGACGCGCTCGTTTACAAGGTTGGCAGTCATGATATCAATATACCAGTCCTCCGCGGTTATTTCGGGATAGTCCGCGGCAACCTCATGGCAAAGCTCTGAAAACATACCGTCGGTCTTTTTCATAATATTCGCTTTTGTAACTATCGCAACGTTGGTTTTGCCGTTTTTGCGCGCATACTCAAACGCCGCGCGGGCTATACGGCGGGTACCCTCTTTTGTAGTAACCTTGAAATCAAAAGCAAGAGTATCGGGGATATCTACGCCGCGTGAGCCGAGCACATATTCGCCCTCGGTATTTTCACGGAAAAACGTCCAGTCGATGTTTTCATCCGGAACGCATACCGGACGGACGTTGGCGTAAAGGTCGAGCTCGCGGCGCATCGCCACGTTTGCACTTTCAAGAGTGCCGCCTTTAAGGGTTGTAGTCGGCGCTTTGAGTATAACGTTGCACGCCTTTATCTCGGCTAAAACGTCATCGGGAATCGCTTTGTTATGGGCAATTCTGTTTTCAATGGTCAGACCCTCGATAGTTCGCAGTTCTATTTTGCCGGCGGCTATCTCATCCTTAAAAAGGAACTCTAAAAGCCGTTTGCTTTCCGCCGAAATAATCGGACCTATGCCGTCGCCGCCGCAAATACCTATTATGATTTTAGGCAGTTTTTCATAATCGGTGACGCTTTTTTCTTCTTCCATTTTGCGCTCGCGGGCAATTTGCTCCGTCAATATGTTTCTGAATTTTTCAACCGCTTCGTTAATGTATTTTTCCATTTTCTTTACCTCAATTCTTTGTGGCAAACGCAAGAAGTCCGCCCGATTTAAGTATATTTTTTTGTCTTACCGTAAAAGCGCAGGTCAGGGTTATCTCTGCTCCGTTCGTTTGATTTTTAAGCTGAATCTCACCCTTGTCCATACCGTCAAAAACACCGGACAGCGAAAGCGTATCGCCTTCGTTTATTTTACCGTAATCGTCGGCGTTTTTGAAGGTGAGCGGCAAAATACCCGAGTTTATGAGATTTGCCGCGTGGATACGCGCGAAGCTCTTGGCAATTACCGCGCGAACACCTAAATACATAGGCACCAAAGCCGCGTGTTCACGGGAAGAGCCCTGCCCGTAATTCGAGCCGCCCACGACGATGCTTTCGCCCATTTCCTTTGCGCGTTCGGGGAAAGATTTATCGCATACGCCGAAACAGAAATTTGAAAGATACGGTATATTCGAGCGATACGGCAAAATCTTCGCGCCCGCCGGCATTATGTGGTCGGTCGTTATATTATCGCCGACTTTCAGCGATACCGCCGCTGTAAGCGCGTCTTCTTGCGGCTTTGATTCGGGAAACGGCTTTATATTCGGTCCGCGAAGCACCGCCACACTGCCCGCGCTCTCTTCCGATACGGGCGGAATAACCGCGGTATCGTTGATTTTGAAGCTTTCGGGCATTTTTATCACAGGCATATCCCCGAGCGTTCTCGGGTCGGTTATCTCACCCGTAAGCGCGGCGGCGACCGCCGTTTCGGGTGAAACAAGATAAACTCCGGCGTCCGCCGTACCGCTTCTGCCCTCAAAGTTTCGGTTGAAGGTACGAAGTGACACACCCGCGGAATTGGGCGAAAAGCCCATGCCTATACACGGTCCGCAGGCGCACTCTAAAAGCCTTGCGCCCGAAGCGATTATATCGCTTAGCGCTCCGCAGTCGCTAAGCATGGTGAGCACCTGCTTTGAGCCCGGCGAAATTGAAAGGCTGACGCTCTTATCTATCGTCTTGCCGCGAAGCAACGCCGCCACTTTAAGCATATCAAAAAGCGACGAATTGGTGCATGAGCCTATGCAAACCTGGTCGACCTTTGTACCGGCGACAGATTCCACCGTCACCACGTTATCGGGGCTGTGCGGACAGGCGATAAGCGGTTTTAACTCATCAAGGTTTATATCTATTATTTTATCATACTCCGCGTCGGGGTCGCTTGCAAGCGGCGTAAAATCCGCTTCTCTTCCCTCCGCGCGCAGAAATTCGCGGGTCACTTCATCCGAGGGAAAAATCGAGGTCGTCGCGCCGAGCTCGGTACCCATATTCGTAATGGTTGCGCGCTCCGGAACGGAAAGATTTTTTATTCCCTCGCCGCCCCATTCGATTATCGCGCCGACGCCGCCCTTTACCGAAAGCAGGCGCAGTATTTCAAGGCTTATATCCTTTGCGCTGACAAACGGTTTTAATCTGCCTGTAAGGTTTACTTTATACATTTTCGGCATTGTAATATAGTATGCGCCGCCGCCCATAGCCGCCGCGACGTCCATACCTCCGGCTCCCATAGCGAGCATACCTATACCGCCGCCTGTCGGCGTATGACTGTCTGACCCTATAAGCGTTTTACCCGGTATACCGAAACGTTCAAGGTGAACCTGGTGGCAGATACCGTTGCCGGGGCGTGAAAAGTAAATACCGTGTTTAGCCGCTACCGACTGTATGTAACGGTGGTCGTCGGCGTTTTCAAAGCCGGACTGTAAGGTGTTATGGTCGATATACGCCACGCTCTTTTCGGTCTTTACCCGCGGCACGCCCATGGTTTCAAACTCGAGATACGCCATGGTGCCGGTCGCGTCCTGAGTAAGCGTCTGGTCTATCTTAACGGCTATCTGCGTTCCGGGAATCATCTCACCCGATACGAGATGCGCTTTAATGATTTTTTGTGCTATCGTAAGGCCCATTTCTATTTCTCCTTGCCAAACATATGGTTATACGCGTTTTCAAGATGCTTTGCGAAAAGCTCATAGGTTTTTTCTTCGTTTCCCGCCTCTATCGCCTCGAAAATTTTTCTGTGTTCATCGACCGAAGCCGCCGCGCGGCTCTTGTTTGAAACCGAGGCTTTTCTGTATTTCTGAATCTTTCTGTGAAGCGGAACAAGCACGTCGGAAAAAACCGTACTCGCGGACATATTATATATGGTTTCATGGAAACGGCTATCCATAAGTTTTATTTTTTCGGTATCCTTTTTGCCGAGGTAAAACTCCTGAAACTCCACCGCCTCGCGCAATTTCGCGATTTGCTCATCGGTGCGGTTTTTAGCCGCCATAGCCGCGCATTCCGGCTCGATTTTACGGCGAATAAAGAAAATATCCCTCAAATCTTCTTCGGTAATGCCGACGACTACCGAGCCTTTTCCGGTTTCCTCGATGATATGCTCCTGAGAAAGTCGGCGCAGCGCCTCTCTTATCGGGGTACGGCTTACGCCCATGCTGAGACTGAGCTTGCTTTCCGTAAGCAGTTCGCCACGGGCGTATTTACCGCTTAATATATCGTTTTCAAGGTTTTCAAAAACCTGATCGGCAAGCGATATGGTTTTATGTTCCATAATCTACCACCTTTCTCTCTTATTTATCCGCCGCGTTCTGAATCTCGGCAATTTTGTTTTCGATTTCACTGCTCGAAAGAGCGGTAACTCTGCCCTTCTCATATTCGGCGTCTATCCACTCTTTAAGCTTTATAACCAGCGGAGAATGCTTATCCACGGCGTTTTCGCCGGTAAGCGAATAGTTCTGATTTATCCAGTAGGCGATACCGGCAAGTCCCGAGGTTTTGCCGAGAAGTACGCTGACCGGACGGTTAAGTATCTTTTCGGTATTGAAAATATTGTATATTTCCTCATCCTTTAACAGACCGTCGGCATGAATTCCCGCGCGGGTAACGTTGAAGTTTCTGCCTACAAACGGAGTCATCGGCGGAATTTTGTAACCTATTTCATTTTTGAAATAATAGGCGATTTCGGTTATTACCGTGGGGTCCATACCGTCAAACGAGCCGCGAAGCGAAGCGTATTCCATAACCATTGCTTCAAGCGGAACGTTGCCCGTGCGCTCGCCTATGCCCAAAAGCGAACAGTTGACGCCCGAAGCGCCGTAAAGCCACGCGGTAGAGGCATTTGCCACCGATTTGTAAAAATCGTTATGTCCGTGCCATTCAAGCATTTCGCTCGGCACGTCGGAATAATGCTGTAAACCGTAAATAATGCCCGGAACGCTTCGCGGCAACGCGACCTCCGGATACGGAATGCCATAGCCCATGGTATCGCAGGCGCGTATACGGACGGGAATGCCCGCGTCGCTTGACATTTTCATAAGCTCGTTTACAAACGGTACGACAAAACCGTAAAAATCGGCGCGGGTTATATCTTCGAGGTGGCACCTCGGCATAACTCCCGCCTCAAAAGCCTCGCCGACCGCGGCAAGATAAGTGTCCATCGCCTGCTTACGTGTCATTTTCAGTTTCTTGAAAATATGATAGTCACTGCATGAAACAAGTATACCGGTTTCCCTGATACCGAGGTTCTTTACGAGCTTGAAATCTTTTTTGTTCGCCCTTATCCAGGTTGTTATCTCCGGGAAACGAAGCCCCAGCTCCTGGCATTTAAGAAGCGCCTCTCGGTCCTTTTCGCTGTAAACGAAAAACTCGCTTTGACGTATTATTCCGTAAGGCCCGGCAAGCTTTGACATAAGCTTGAAAAGGTCAACTATCTGCTTTACGGTATACGGCTCAACCGACTGCTGACCATCGCGGAAAGAGGTATCGGTTATCCAGATATCCTCCGGCATACCCATAGGAACGCGGCGGTGGTTGAACGCCACGCGCGGGACATCGTCATAGCTGTAAACCTCGCGGTAGAGGTTAGGCTCCGCCACATCCTGAAGCGAGTATTTATAAATATTTGATTCAAGCAAATTGGTTTTGTTTGAACGCTCCAACATAATTATCCCTCCTTGTAGAATTATGGATATCAGCATAATTGTATACAATTATACCATTACACATATATGCTGTCAAGAAGAACTTTATTCCAGTTCGCTTATTTTATCGGCAATTTCCGCAAAAATCGCCGTGGTTTGAGCGCCGGTTCCCCCTTCCGAGAGAATAACCGCGACGTATTCCGGGTCGTCGGCGGGGAAAAAACCGCAAAACCAACTGTTGTTTATCTTCCTGCCGTCCGCGTCTTTGCGCCCGGTTTGAGCGGTGGCGGTCTTGCCCGCGGCGGTCACGGTTTTAGGCGCGGCGGTTACGGCTGTCCCCTCGGTTATAACGTCTTTAAGGTAATTTTTAAGGGTCTCTGCCGTAGATTCGCTCATACAAACGGTCGGGCTCCCCTTATCGTATTCGGTGACCTCCCCGCCGGTCACCGTCTTTTTAACTATTGACGGCAAATAGTATCTGCCGCCGTTTGCTATCGCCATATAAAGCGGAAGCATAGCGACCGGAGAAGCCGAAAAAGCGCCCTGCCCTATGCTGAAATTAGCGAGATTCGCCGGATTTTTAAGCGAATCGGTTTCGGGCAACGTTCCCTTTGCGCAGCGCATACCGTCGGCGATTTTAATAGCGACTCCGAACATCATATTGCGCGCCGTTTTATAGAGGGCGTCCCCGCCGATTTTATCGGCGTAATTATAAAAATAACAGTTGCAGGAGTACGCCAACGCCTGCCTTAAATCGACCGTGCCGTGACCGTCGAGTTTATGACATTTGAAATAGCGGTCGATTATATACGTACTGCCGGTACAGTTGAAAATCAGACTGCCCATACCGTTTTCGATACCCGCCGCCGCAACGCAGGGCTTAAATACCGAGCCGACGCTGTAAGCGAGCAGCGCGCGGTTCAAAAGCGGAGAGTTTTCATCGGCAAGCGCGGCGGTAATATTATTCGTATCAAACTGCGGAAGACTTACCAGCGCCTTTATTTCGCCGGTTTTTGCCTCGGCGACGACTACCGCGCCCTTTTGAATCAAGCCCGCCGCCTTTGCAACCCTCGTTTGAATGTTGATATCAATAGTTGATACAACCGCGTTTGAGCCCGCCGAGGATTTATTTTCAAACCTCGGCTGACTGCCGTAAAGCATATTGCCCTTACCGTCGGTCGATATGACGGCGGTTATATATTCGTCGCCGAAAAGCAAACCGTCGTACGCCGCTTGCAGACCAGACGTGCCGTGACCGGTGCTGTCGAGATAACCGATTATATGGCAAGCGTCTTCTCCGCCTTGTGTTTTATATATTTCGACAGAAGCAATACCGTCCCCGGAAATCTCATTTTGGACCTCGCAAATGCCGGGCTTGCCGCTTTTAAGCGTACCGAGCAGTTTATCGGTATCCTCATCGGAAAGCTGACCTGAGAGCGCGGTAACGGCGCCGGGCGTGGGTGCGACCGCCGCCATATAGCTTTTCCGATTATTCGTAAGCGGTACCATATTGCAGTCGTATATTGTTCCGCGCACGCGCGCGACCTTGATTTTAAGCTCGATTTGCTCGGTGCAGACCTCGTCGTAACCCATAGTTTTAATGACCGCCACGCGCAGTATGCAGCCAAGCAGCAAACACATCACCAAAAAATAACATATAAGCGCACGGATATAAAAGCCGGAAGTTTTTTCTCTTTTAACTTTTTTCCGCAAAAAAATCACCGCCTGTATTATGCCCTAAAAAGCACGGTACAGACGGTGAAAAATTAAAGATAACCGATAAATTCATAAAAAATTTATTCGTCCCATTTTTCTATATTTTTAACGCGCCGTTTTATCTCGTTTTCCATCAGCGCAACTATCTCGGTTTTTTGCGTATGTAAGTAGACCTGCACAAATCGGATGTTCCGATAACGAACACCGCAGCGGAAGCCAGAAACGCGTATATATTATAAACAGTTCATATAAATTATCCTCACACAAGTGATAATTTAATAGCCAAGGCAGTTTGAAACGTATGCAAAAAAGCCGATCTATGATTTTAGTCATAGGTCGGCTGATTTTTTCAAAAAAGCACTCGTTCTGTTGAAGTTTTCTTGAAATTCACATCAAACATATCGTACTAATTAAGTATGAATTTAATGGTTCACAGGTTTTTAGTACAATAATGCTTAATTTGGAGGTCAAGAAAATGGAAGAAAGAAACATTACAAACAAATGCTCGCGGAGTTTGCGGCAGGCGTTCTGCTTATTGCCGTTTATACTTTGCTTATTAACCCCGCCAAATATTTTTTCATATGAATCAAATCGCGAATATCTATTACCACGTCGGCATTGATGTCAAACTTGGTATCAATCACATCCGATAACAACGCGGTTCTCAACAACACCATATCTCGCGCGTTCACCACGCCGTCGCAATCCAGATCCATCGGATCGTAGTCGAGCATAATTTCTTTGATCAAATTAAGAGTTGACTTGCTGACGCCGATATTCTGCATTAAAAAGTTTTCTATTGCCGCTGAAATATTGCCG
>JAFZIW010000080.1 GCA_017554125.1 Clostridia bacterium
CCGGGGATAACTATCATATCGAGACCTACCGAGCAAACCGCGGTCATTGCCTCTAACTTTTCTATTTTCAGGTCGCCCGAACGCGCTGCCGCTATCATGCCGGCGTCCTCGGATACGGGGATAAACGCGCCAGAAAGTCCGCCGACCGACGAAGACGCCATAACGCCGCCTTTTTTAACGGCGTCGTTAAGAAGCGCGAGCGCCGCGGTCGTGCCGTGGGTGCCGCATACGTCAAGTCCCATTTCTTCGAGGATATGCGCTACCGAGTCGCCCACCGCCGGGGTGGGGGCAAGCGATAAATCAACTATGCCGAAGGGTACGCCCAAACGCTTTGACGCTTCGGTGCCGACGAGCTGACCCATACGGGTTATCTTGAAGGCTGTGCGTTTTACCGTTTCGGCCACCTCGCCTAAATCGCCGTCGCATTTTTTGAGAGCCGCCGCAACAACGCCCGGCCCCGATACGCCGACGTTTATCACGCAGTCCGGCTCGCCTACGCCGTGAAAAGCGCCCGCCATAAAGGGATTATCCTCGGGAGCGTTGCAGAAAACGACCAGCTTTGCCGCGCCTATGCAGTCGCGGTCGGCGGTCTTTTCCGCCGCAAGACGGACGACCTCGCCCATCATGCGTACGGCGTCCATATTTATACCCGATTTCGTTGAGCCGATATTTACGCTCGAGCAAACGTTTTCGGTAACCGAAAGCGCTTCGGGGATGGATTTAATCAGTTCGGCGTCGCCCGCGGAAAAGCCTTTGTGGACAAGCGCGGAATAGCCGCCGATAAAGTTGACGCCGGTCGCGTCGGCGGCTTTTTGCAGAGCAAGGGCGTATTTTACGGGGTCGCCGCCCGATACCGCCGCGAGCATTGAAACTGGGGTAACCGAAATACGCTTGTTGATTATCGGTATACCGTATTCCTTTTCTATTTCGTTGCCGACGTTTACGAGGCCTCCCGCCTTTGATACGATTTTTTCGTATACCTTTTTGCAGGAAACGTCGATATCGCCGTCGGCGCAATCAAGAAGCGAAATGCCCATGGTGATAGTGCGGATATCGAGATTCTCGTGACTTATCATAGTCACGGTTTCAAGTATGTCTTTTAAGTCAAGCATAGAGTTTTCTTTCCTTTATATGCGGTGCATAGAATTGAAAATATCTTCGTGCATTACGCGTACGTCAAGCGCGTTTGCCTCGCCGAACGCGCGCATTTTATCCGAAAATTCGCCGAAAGAGCAGTTTGCGGCGGCAATATTCGTAAGCATTACCATTACGAACATATCTTCAAGCACCGACTGGGTAATGTCGATTATATTTATGTTGCATTCGGCGCAAATCGCGCTTGCCTTGGCGATTATTCCGTAATTGTCTTTTCCTATTATGGTGATTACTGTCTTTTTCATAAGGTCTCCTCAATATCTTTTGCTTCTTTGTCGCGTTCGGCGCCGAGCATAACGCCGAAAATGCTTTTCACCGTATAAAAGGTGATCCCGCAGGCGGCGGCGCATACAGCGACTATAAAAAACGGTTTATAAAGTCTTCCCGCCGCGGCTGTTATGGCGGTCACGGCGAAGCTCGAAAGCGCCGCGGAGCGCAGAAGCGATATGTTCTTATCGCCGAGAATCAGCCCGGAAAGGACGTTGTTAAGAAGCTTACGCAGTGATAAAAGCGCAATGCCGACAAACGGCATACACGGGTAGCAGGTAAGCATAACGGTCGCGGGCAAAGTCTGGTCGCGGCCTTTTCCCTCAACGTACCAGGTAACGCCGAAAGGAAGACCTATCGCCACGAGGACAAGCAATACCGCGAAAGCGTAGATAAGATAAAGCGCGATTCTTACCGCGCGCTTGTATTCGTTCATAAAATCACCTCTGAGATATTTCATTATACTACGCGGCGAGTAAATATTCAATATTTTTGTAAACGGCAAAAAAGAAAGACGTCGGTGAATGTCGCAAACGAATCTGTTATATCTTTTTGCGGCAAGGAGGGAAAACCGGATGAAAAAGGAAAAAACGGCGCTTCGTGACGCGCTTGAAGCGCTGCTCGATGAGAAATTGCCGCCGGCACAGGTCAAGTCGCTCAAAGACGGGGGCTATCTGCTTAAAAAGCCCACAAGAAAGGCCGCGCTCGCAATTTCAATATACGAGAAAGCCGTCTCCGGCGACCTTTCTGCCGTAAAGGAACTACGCAGTATTCTGTCGTCGGAAACGGCGGGCGGGACCTGTGGCAAGGCGGTGCTTATAATTGACGACACCGGAAATTAAAATATCTGAGATAATAGGCGGCGGATATGATGAATTCTGGAACTGTACCGCGCGCTACCGGGTACTCAAAGGCGGCAAGGCGTCCAAAAAAAGCACCACCGCGGCGCTGAATTTCATTTACCGGATAATGAAATATCCGCAGTCCAATCTGCTTGTGGTCCGCAGAGTGATGAACACCCACCGCGACAGCACCTTTGCACAGCTATCATGGGCACAAAAGCGGCTCGGTGTGGAACACCTGTGGAGCAATACGGTATCGCCTATGGAAATGCGGTTTGTGCCTACGGGTCAGAAAATACTCTTTCGCGGTTTTGACGACGTGTTGAAGCTCGCCTCGGCGACGGTCGCCTGCGGGGCGCTGAACTTCGTCTGGATAGAGGAGGCGTTCGAGATAGAAAAAGAATCGGATTTCGATAAACTCGACCTCTCGGTACCGCGGGGCAATATGCCGGAAGGACTTTTTAAGCAAACGACGCTTACCTTTAACCCTTGGAGCGCTTCACACTGGCTTAAAAAACGGTTTTTCGACAAAAAGGTTTCTGATACCGCGACCTTTTCGACAAACTACAAATGCAATGAGTTCCTTGACCGTACGGACATATCGGTTTTCGAGCGAATGGAAAAAACCAACCGCCGCAAATACGAGGTGGCGGGGCTCGGAAACTGGGGCATATCGGAGGGTCTTGTTTTTGAAAACTGGCAAAGCGGGATACCCGATATACCGAAAAACGAACTTTATATGTGGAAAGATTTCTTCGGTCTCGATTACGGCTATTCATGCGACCCCACGGCGTTTGTCGCCTTTAAGGTCAACCCCGTAAAGCGGATAATTTACGTTTACGACGAGTTTTACAAAAAACGGATGTTAAACCGCGATATCGCAAACGAAATAATACGCAGAGGATATGCGAAAGAACGCATACGCGCCGACTGCGCCGAGCCGAAATCAAACGAGGATTTGCGGAGAATGGGGATATCGCGGATATGCCCGTCCCAAAAGGGAAAGGACAGCATACTGCACGGCATAGCGGAGATAAACGAGTACAAAATTTTTGTTTGTCCGGCGTGCGAAAATATGCTGTTTGAGCTCTCAAATTACGTTTACGATACGCGACCCGGCGTTTCGGGACAGATACTCCCCGCCGACCACGACAACCACTTGTGCGACGCGATGAGATACGCTTTCTGCGACGTAAAGTTTTTTAAGCCCGAAATGCAGGCGGACATTAAAAGTATACCGATAAAATCGGATATTTTCGGTTCGGATTTCAAGTAGGGCAAAAGGAGAAAAAATGGAAATTGCTGCAGCGTTGCTCGCCGGCGGAGTGACATTTTTCGCCGGGTTTATGGTGGGGCTTTATCCCCCGTCAAAGCACAAGGCGATAAAGAGGCTTACCGAAATCAAAAGCGAGCAGAACAAATTTTTTGAAAACTTTTTAAGTTACAGCGGCGATATTCAGCCGTGAAAGGAGGGTGCGAAAGTCGCCCGTAAGAACGGGTGCGATTCGCGCGCAGATTATGGAAGAAAACGACGTTTTGACCGAAACCGAGGAGATAAACGGAAATCTTGCCGAGGAGCAGAGCGGCAAAACCGAAGCCGCCGCCGAAAGCGGGGTCACTA
>JAFZIW010000081.1 GCA_017554125.1 Clostridia bacterium
ATGGCAATAATCGAGTTGGTTTAATTCTCAACTGATTAGCGCTCACATCTTCAACCGCGGTTTTCCGACGCCGAAGAGTAAATCTTCGGGAAAATGTGTGTGCTAAACGCTAAATGAAAAACGCCGCCTTAACCGTTTGGTTAGGGCGGCGTTTGTCTGCTTTCTTTCATATCAAATCAGTTGCATTTTACCGGTAATTATGATATTGTAAAAGTAATCAGATTTGAGTGAAACGAGGGTATTGCTTATGGATTTTCCGAAAAACTTTATCAGAGCCGGAAGGGAATACTGCACGTTGGAAAAATATGTTCCGGCGCCGCTTTTCAGACATACTTTCGGTATCGAGGAAAAGCCTCTTAAATCCGCGGTTCTTCGTATAACCGGGTTGGGATTTTACGAGCTTCACATAAACGGATGCGATATTACAAAAGGGTTTTTGGCGCCCTACCGGAGCAATCTCGACCATTACGTGTATTATGATGATTATGAGGTCAAAGATAAGCTTATCGGCGGCAAAAACGTAATAGCCGTTATTCTCGGTAACGGTTTTCAAAACGCACTCGGCGGGTACGTATGGGATTTTGATAAAGCGGCATGGAGAGGTGCGCCGCAATTTGCCTTCTTGCTTGAATTAGAGTTCGAGGACGGCGAAAAGAAGACTATAACATCGGGAGGCGATACAAAGACCGCGTCTTCGCCCATAATATTTGACGATACTCACTTTGGCGAATATTATGACGCTCGTCTCGAATTGCCCGGCTGGGACACTCCGTCTTTTGGCGACGGCGACTGGCGTTTTGCCGAGCCGGCGCCGGTTCCCCGCGGTGAAGCGCGACTTTGCGCCGTGGAGCCTATCGTGCTTCGTGAAAAGTTTTCACCCATTGGCGTTTCGCCGTATAAGGAAGGGTATATTTACGAATTTCCCGTAAATGCCGCCGGCTTTTGCCGTTTGAGAATTAAAAACACCAGGCCGGGACAAAAAATTACCCTTGTGCATTTTGAGAGTATGATTGACGGCGAGCCGGACCTTAAAGGCATTCGCTTTGAAGTCGAGCGCGACCGCTATCAGGAGGATATATACTATTGCGCGGGCAGGGAATACGAGGAGCATATCCCGCGTTTTACCTACCATGGCTTTAAGTTCGTTTACGTTACGGGCATTGACGAAAATCAGGCGACGCCCGATTTGCTCGAGTTTGAGGTGATAAGTTCCGATATTAAGCAAATAGGCGAGTTTTCCTGCGACGACGCGGTGGCAAACGCTGTGCAGAAGATTACTCTGCGCGCCGATATTTCAAATTTTCATTACTTTCCGACCGACTGCCCGCAAAGGGAAAAGAACGGCTGGACGGGCGACGCCTCTTTGTCGGCGGAGCAGTTGCTTATGAATTTCTCGGCGGAAAACAGCTTTCGCGAGTGGATGCGAAATATTTACAAGGCGATAAACGAAAAAGGGCAACTGCCGGGTATCGTTCCGACAAGCGGCTGGGGCTATCATTGGGGCAACGGACCCGCGTGGGACAGCGTTTTGGTGAATATCCCGTATTATACTTATCTATACCGCGGCGACAGTTCGATACTTGAAGAACTCGCCGTTCCGCTCATGCGGTATCTTACGTATCTTTACAGTCAGCTTGATAAAAACGACCTGGCGGAAATCGGACTGGGCGATTATCTGCAACCGTCACTTTGGGCGGACGATTATGAGACGCCGCTGATAGTTACATGCTCTATATACACCGCGGATATTGCCGCAAAGGCGGCGTTTATATACGACGTTCTGGGGTTAAACGAGCATAAGCAATACGCCGAGGCGCTCGCGCACCGGGTAAGAAACGCCGTCCGGCGTAATCTTATCGACCTTGAAAAAATGTCGGTGCGTTGCGGTACGCAAACCGCGCAGGCAATGGCGATATACTACGGAATGTTTGACGAAAAAGAGAAGGCGGGCGCCGCGCGGGAACTTGTACGGCTCGTAAATGAGGCGGGAGGACATTTCAAAACCGGAATTCTGGGCGGCAGGGCGATTTATCGTGCTCTTGCCGAAAACGGTTATGCCGACTTAGCGTACAATATGATAGTGCGCAAAGATTATCCTTCCTACGGCAACTGGATAGAGAGGGGCGCCACCACGCTTTGGGAACAATTCTGGGAAGACGATCACATAATGACCGGCTCTAAGAACCATCATATGTGGGGCGACGTTTCCGCCTGGTTTTATACCTATCCCGGCGGAATACGGATAAACCCGACCGGCAGAGACGTATCAAACGTAAATATCGCGCCGGTGTTTCTCGAAAAACTTAACCGCGTGACCGCCTCGCATAAACTGCCGCTCGGAAGGGTCGAGGTAAACTGGAACAGAACGGGAGAAACGATAGACCTTCGCGTTGCCGTTCCGCAAACCGTTCACGGCAGTATCATACTTCCCGCGGGATATGCCTTTGAAAACGGAAAAACAAAAACCCCGCTCGAAAGCGGAGAATACCGGCTTGTCGGAAAACGGTAAAACGTTTATAATAATTGATTATTCTATCACCAATGGCAACTACAATGGATTTGAGATTAACAACATATATTTTTATGTGATTTTTTTGTGCAAATCAAAATTAACACAACAACAGAATAAAACTCCTTTTAACACAAATAATAACATCACATTAGAATAAAAGGAGATTTTAATATATGAAAGCAACGGGGATAGTAAGAAGAATTGATGATTTAGGGCGTGTCGTAATACCAAAAGAAATCAGGCGTACAATGCGTATCCGC
>JAFZIW010000011.1 GCA_017554125.1 Clostridia bacterium
CTTAAAATGGGCGGCGTAATGCTTTTGACCGCCGACCACGGCAATGCCGACCGGATGGTTGATACTGACGGTTCACCGTTCACGGCACATACCACGAATCCCGTCCCCTTTTCCGTTATTGGCAAAGAATGCATACTGCGTAAGGGCGGCAGGCTATGTGATATTTCTCCGACTATTCTTAGTATCCTTAATATCGAACAGCCGAAGGAAATGGACGGTAAATCAATAATAATCTCATGATTCTATGCGAAAAGCACCGCTCTTTTGGCGGTGCTTTTGTTTGACATTTCGGCGGTATTTTGATACAATTATCTTAAAGTCATTTTTCCAAAAAGAAAGGCTATTAGTTGACTGATATGGATAACGGTAAAAAATCATTTGAAGAGGTTTTAGCCGAAAACGGTAAACTTGTATATACGAGCGTCGGCGTCAGTATGATGCCGCTGATAAGAGAGGGCCGTGACGTTTTAGTCATTGAAAAACGCGATATACCGGCTCTGAAAAAATATGACGCCGTGCTTTTCAGGCGTGAAAACGTTAAAGGTCGCGGCGAATATGTACTTCACCGTATTTTGAAAATCCTACCGGATAACAAATACTGGATAGTCGGCGATAACGATACCGCCGGTGAAATCGTTAAGTCAACGCAGATTTTAGGTGTTCTGACACGAATGCTCCGTGACGGTAAAGAGTATAATTTCGGCGGATTAGGATACAAGATTTATGTTTTCTTTCGCTGTACCCTCTACCCTGCCCGTTTCTTTTATATGCGCGGTAAACGGTTTACAATATATGCCGTAAAAGCCGTTATGTATAAACTGAAACGCAGAGGCTAATTCTAATATCACTTTTGAAGGAATGAATAATGATAGAAAAATATCAGCTCGCGCTTTTGGAACTAATTAAATGCTCACTTTTCGGTTCGGTACCGGATTTGCCCGAAGATACCGACTGGGACGCCGTTTTTAACGAAGCGGTGGCGCAAACGGTCGTAGCACTTGCCGCGCCCGCTGTGCCTAAAGAACATATAAGCGCTTGGAACGAACCTGTTGCAAAAAATACCGCGCATTATATGCGCGTGCTTTATGAGCAAAGTAATCTTATTAAACTTTTTGAGGCAAACGGTATTCCGGTTGCAGTTATCAAAGGGTGCGCAGCGGCGGTTTATTACCCGGCGCCCGAGCGTCGCACTATGGGCGACATTGATTTTTTGGTAAAAGATGAGCAGTTTGACACGGCTTTCAACCTACTTCGGGTTAACGGATATAGATTTGAAGGCGATTTCGGCGATGACCGGGATCATACCTTTGTTAAAGGCGGTGTTGTTCTTGAATTACACCGTAAATACTGTGATAAGAGCTTCGATTTTCAAAATGTTTTAAGCGAAAAAATGGATAGCTTAACAAAGCGAACCGTATGCGGAACGGTTTTCTACTCGCTTCCCGACAGCGAAAACGGTCTGATATTGCTTGACCATATAAGACATCACCTTAAAGGCGGGCTCGGAATCCGGCAGATAATTGACTGGATGATGTTCGTAAACGAAGTATTAAACAGCGATGTGTTTGAGGGAATATTTAAGGAACAGCTTTCAAAAATCGGACTTTTAACATTTTGTAAAACCGTTACAAAAATGTGCAAAAAGTATTTCGGAATGCCCGCTGACGTCAAATGGTGCGATGACGCTGACGGCAGCGCGGTTGACGAACTGTTTTCAAGGGTAATGAACAGCGGTAATTTCGGACGGAAGGACCCGTATGTTTACAGACCGATGTCGGAATTGACCGTAGATATCAAAAAATACGGGTTGTTCAGAACCTTGCAGAAATCCGGCGTGGCAAACTTCCCTATTTGCAGAAAACATAAGGTTTTCCGCGCCTTTGCCTGGTTGTTTCAGGCTTTCAGGTTCGCGGGGCGCGGTATCTCCGCGTTGTTTAGAGGTAACAGTCTGACCGAAGATATTAAAAAAGGTAATGAAAATTCCGATTTTTACAAAAAACTCGGCTTATAAATGATATGCACCCCGATATTCTGCAACTTTCGGAGTGCATATTTTTATTCGATGATATTTGTTGTTATATAGTCAACGCCGTATTCGATAAGCCGTTCGGCGTCCGCCGGTTCATTCACCGTCCAACAGTTTACTTTAATGCCGTTATTATGGCATTTTTTTATTATTTCCGCTGACAGCGAAGTGAAGTTAATGTCTAAATCAAAACGATTGTTAATAAGCAAATCTAAAACTTCGGCATTAAAATCGTCTGTAAGGAACTGAACGTTCTGATTCGGTTTAATCTCACGTATGTACATAAGGTTTTGCGATGAAAAAGAAATGAAAACCGTACTTTCCAAATAGCCTGCATCTTCTATTTCCCGAACTATGTCTCTGATGTTTTCTTTGCTCATCGGGTTTTTAAGTTCAAGCACGGCAATTTTTCCGTATTCTTTGCAACACGTTATGTATTCCGTAAGATTCGGCATTCTGTGAAACTTTACGGGAATAAGTCTCAATACGGCGTAATTGGTTTTTTCAACGTTGACCTTTATCGGCGAAAGACGTTTTGTGGTATTATCATGAAATATTATGAATTTTCCGTCGAGCGTTACGTGAACGTCAGATTCTATTCCGTAGTATCCGGACTTACCGGCGGCCTTAAAAGCGCCGAGGGTGTTTTCAACATATAACCCGCTTAATCCCCTGTGCGCGATCATTTTTGTGTTGCCGTAGTATTTAAGTTTAATTGTATTCATTTTTCCTCCGGTCTATTAACGGTTCGGTAAATAACCGACAGTTTATCAGGTTTGGTATTTGTAAGCTTTATTGATGAAATGTATATCTTTTCGACGTCGGTTAAAAGGCTTTCGTTGTCAGTATAAAGTGTGCAAAGCGATTCTCCGGCGTTCACGAAATCGCCGTGTCTCTTATTTAGAATTATTCCCGCGGCATAATCTATTTTGTCGTTTACGGTTTTTCTGCCGGCGCCGAGAAGACCGGCGCAAACGCCGATTTTTTCCGTGTCCATACTTGAAATATAACCGCTTTTTTCTGAGATTACTTCGGTGCGATATTTTGCCGGAGTGAATTTATCGGTGTTCTCGATATAAGACAGGTCGCCACCCTGCGCGGAGATCCATTCTGTAAACTTATTATATGCTTTTTTAGAGGAGAGGGTTTCACATACGGCGTCTCTTGCCTCCTCAAAGCGGCATTTTTTAACCAACATAATCATATTTGAGGCAAGCGCGACGCACTCTTCGTACAGCCCCGGTATTTTCTCGCCGCGAAGGAGACTAACCGCCTCTATAACTTCAAGTTGGTTACCTATCGAGTACCCTAACGGTTGGTTCATATCGGTAATAAGCGCCGCTGTGTTGATATCATGTGCCGAGCCTATGGCAACCATTTTTTCGGCAAGTGTTATGGCGTCATCAGGATTCTTCATAAACGCGCCGGAGCCGACTTTCACGTCAAGAACAATAGACCTTGAACCGGTGGCGATTTTTTTGCTCATAATGCTTGAAGCGATAAGCGGTATACTGTCCACGGTCGCCGTCACGTCACGCAGTGCATAAATAAGCTTATCAGCGGGTGTCAGATTTTCGGACTGACCTATAACCGAAACGCCGACGTTTTGCGCGATTTTCAAAAATTCACTCTTTTCGAGATTTATTCTGTAACCGGGAATGGACGAAAGCTTATCAACTGTCCCGCCTGTGAAGGCGAGTCCGCTGCCCGACATTTTTGCAACGACGCATCCAAGCGAAGCTACGACAGGCGCAACAATCAGCGTTGTTTTATCACCTACTCCGCCGGTGCTGTGCTTATCA
>JAFZIW010000082.1 GCA_017554125.1 Clostridia bacterium
CGGACCAAGTTGGCCCGAAGTTAACCGTAGAGAAAATATCTGATAACGACAGTCCTTCACAAGTAAAAAGACTTATACGCCTGACCTATTTAACTCCCGAACTTCAAGAGTATGTTGACACAGGCAAAATGAAAGTATCTCCGGCATTGGAGATTTCTTTCCTTGACGAAGAGAGACAACGGGATATTGTTGACTGCATTGAAGAAACAGATATATTCCCCTCACACGCGCAAACAAGGCGAATGAGGCAGTTAGACACCGAAGGCAAACTTGACTATGAATCTATAAAGGAAATTATGTCGGAACTGAAACCAAATCAGGTTGAGAAACTGAAGATACCGATTGAAAGTATTAGGCAGTATGCTCCGAGAGGTGCCACTCCCAAAGATATGGAAGAACTGCTTATCCGTCTTGCAAAAGAAAACTACCAGCGTGAGTGTCGCTATCGCGATGACGGTGCAAGATAAGGGGGGTGGCAGTAATGAGTGAATTAGCATTAACACCAAAAGAAATAAATCTTATGAAGTTTATTGGCACTAAAGAAGTTGCCGCTCTTATGGGTTGCTCTATTCCGGTAGCAAGACAGATTATGCGGCGCAAAGATTTTCCGCTTGTGAAATGCGGTAAGAATCTTAAAGTGATGACAGCTAAGTTTATGGAATGGGCTTCAACAAGGCGAATATAATCGCATATTTGAAAACGGTGCGGGCATTGTTCTACAATGCCCGCACATAACAAGGAGGTAAAAATATGTCAAAAATCATTAAAAAACGGTCAAACGGCGACGGCTCGTTCAGTTACAACGAGAAGCGAAAAGTATGGCAATATCGCCTGACCATACCGGGACAATTCGATAAAAACGGTAAAGCAATCAGGAAAGCAGTTTACGCAAAAACAAAAGACGAATGCCGTAAAAAGATGAAAGAGATTGTAAACAGGTATGAGACCGGAACTATTTATTCTGCCGAAGACCTTACAATCTATGCCTACGGTAATCAGCTAATTGAAAAGAAGGTTAAACTGAATAAAATACAGTCTCAAACCGCACATCGGGAGTTTGGTACCCTTAATATGCTAAGTCCGATTTACGGCACACGCCTGCAAGACGCCACACCGATGTTGCTTCAAAACTTTCTTATCGACTACTGCACTAATTATACCAATTCCGTTATCGACAAAATATATATGCTCTTAAACAGGATTTTTAACAATGCGGTTGACGATAAGCTGATTCCCGAATCACCTATGAAGCGGGTTGAAAAGCCTAGATCGGTAAAGCGGGAAGTTAAAGTTCGTGCACTTACTCTTGAAGAGCAGACCGAATTTATCCGACTGCTTCAAACAGAAGATATTCAGTTTGCCGAAGAAATGCTTATCTCCCTTTTTACCGGTATGAGAATGGGAGAAGTTGTTGCCCTAACAATAGGTGATATTGATTTAGAGAACGGCTATATAAACATTCACCGAACTATGGCGACCGATGAAGGCGGAAATCCGTATATAAACGACAGAACCAAAACCGATACCGGTATGCGTGTTATAAAGGTGACTGATGAAGTAAAACAACTTCTAAATGATTTATGCAAAGGTCGTGGCAAAAACGAGTTCGTATTTACCCGACCTGACGGTCGTTTCATATCAAGACCGATGATATACAGTCAGTTTCGCAGAATGGACGAAAAGTATCATTTCATTAAACCACAAGTCAACACAAAAGTTGACCTGCACTCCCTTAGGCACACCTTTGCAACAAGGTGTATCGAATCGGGAATGCAGGCGAAAGTTTTACAACACATTTTAGGTCATAAAGATATTACAACAACCTACAACACCTACGGCGATGTGTTTGATAAATTTGAGTTTGATAATATCACGAAAGCAGAAAATTATTTGAAACAAAACGGACTTTCAATTTACCAGAATACGAAACCGAAAATCATAAAAATGGCGTGATTTTGTATGCCAATTTTATGCCAATACGCTCCGTTTATGCCAATATTATGCCAATTTTTACGACCTTAAAATGACTCAAAGCGTTTTTACTGCAAATTCGTAAACCCGCATAAATAGGGCGTTTGAAGGCATTTTGAGACAAAAATAGGGCAGGTTAAAAAACCTGCCCGGATGGTGGGAGAGGATGGATTCGAACCATCGAAGTCGAAGACAACAGATTTACAGTCTGCCCCCTTTGGCCACTCGGGAACTCTCCCATATAAATTTAAAATGTCTACAAAACTATCGCAATAATCATCTCGTATCCCCTGTCCGAAAAGCATTGGTAGTGAAGCGTAGGCGTTGCGAGTGCGTTTACAAGCAAGCAGACGAAGCGAACGTGATGTTTTTCGGAAGCGAGGCACAGCGGCATGAGTGAACTTTTCGCCGCCAGGCGGAAATGAGCGATATAAAGCTTGTGACGAGCTGGAGCTGGTGGACGGACGCAGCCTTTTTTCAAAAGTCTGCCGTGCTTGCGGCATAGCCGCTTCACACTTCGCGACTAAAAACGTCACCCCGTGACGTTTTCTTAACGTCGCTCACCCTCTTAGGGTTCAAGTCCGCTCAAGACTCTCAAAACGGTGGAGCTGGTGGACGGACTTGAACCCCCGACCTGCTGATTACAAATCAGCTGCTCTACCAACTGAGCTACACCAGCGAATTTCGCGCCCAATTACTATATCATAATTAAATGATAAAGTCAAGTATTAAATCAATATTTTTATAAGAAAAAGCCCTCGGGTTTTTCCCGAGGGCGAGATTCTGTTTAGTCTCTTCTGTACTTCTTTCTCGGAGTGTAGCTTGTATGAAGAGCGTGGTGCGCCTTAGGTCCGCCGAAACCGTCGAACCACTCGCTGTAAATCATCTTTATCGCGGGCGATTCATGAGACATACGAAGCGGCATATTCTTATCCTGGTCATAAAGAACCTTGGCACGGACGGCTTTAAGGTCAACCGTATCGCGAACGTGCTGCGGCTGTATGGGCTGACCGCCGCCGTTTACGCAACCGCCGGGGCATCCCATTATCTCGATAAAGCCCCAACCATTCGGATTACCCGCTTTAAGCTGATCCATAACGTATTTTGCCGCCGCGGCGCCTGACGCAACCGCGAGTTTAAGGTCTGTTCCGGCAACGTTAACGGTTGCTTCTTTAAGACCCTTTGTTCCTCTTACCGCTTCAAGGTCGATAGCGGTGGTAGCACCGTTAAGCCAGGCGTTCGCGGTACGTACCGCGGCTTCCATAACACCGCCGGTAGCGCCGAAGATAACGGCGGCGCCGGTATCCTCGCTAAGCGGATTATCGAACTCCTCATCGGGGAGATTTACAAAATCAATACCGGCACGCTCGATCATTCTGCCGAGTTCACGCGTGGTGATAGCGATATCAACGTCGGGAACGCCGGCGGTCGACTGATCGTCTCTGCCTATTTCAAACTTTTTGGCTGTACAGGGCATTACCGAAACGCTGACGATATCTTTCGGGTCAACGCCGTTCTTTTCAGCCCAATAGGTCTTGATAACCGCGCCCATCATCTGCTGAGGTGATTTGCAGGTTGAAAGATGGCTGAGCAGATCGGGATAGTAGAATTCGCAGAATTTTACCCAACCCGGTGAGCAGGACGTGATCATCGGCAGAACGCCGCCGTTCTTAATGCGCTCTACAAGCTCGTTTGCCTCCTCAACTATCGTAAGGTCGGCGCTGAAATCGGTATCAAATACCTTATGGAATCCCATACGGCGAAGAGCCGCCGCCATTTTGCCTTCTACGTTTGTGCCGATAGGCATACCGAAGCATTCGCCCAAAGTAGCGCGAACGCTCGGAGCGGTCTGAACGATGACCTTTTTGGTCGGATCGGCAAGCGCCGCCCAGATCTTATCGGTATCGTCACGCTCGGTAAGAGCGCCGGTCGGACAAACCACGGTACACTGACCGCAGGAAATACAGGGAGTATTGTTAAGCGAAAGGTTAAACGCCTGACCGATATTGGTATCAATACCGCGGTCGTTTGCGCCGATTACGCTCACGTACTGCTCACGGCAGGCGGCGACGCAACGGCGGCAAAGGATACACTTATTGTTATCTCTTACGAGGTGCGGAGTTGAATAATCGAGTTCATAATGCGGTTTGAAGCCCTCGAAAGCGCTGTCCTCAACGCCGTAATCACGGCAAAGCTTCTGCAATTCGCAGTTGGTTGAACGCGAGCAGGAAAGGCACTTTTTATCATGGGTGGAGAGGATAAGCTCAAGCGTGGTCTTTCTCGCCTTCTGAATCTTCTCGGAATTGGTGAGAACCTCCATACCCTCGCTTACCGGATAAACGCAGGACGTAACTATTCTGAAACCCCTGCCCTCGTTGGCTTCCACAACGCAGATACGGCAGGCGCCGATCTCGTTTTTCTCTTTCATAAAGCAAAGCGTCGGTATTTCAACACCCGCTTTACGGGCGGCCTCCAATATAGTGGAGCCCTTGGGTACGCTTACTGCGATACCGTTTATTTTAACATTTATCATATCCATTATTATCGGCTCCTTTCTTACTGCTTGCTTATTGCGCCGAACTTACAGTTCTGCATACAAACGCCGCACTTAATGCACTTTTCGGGATCAATTTCATAGGAAGGAAGTTTATGACCCTCCGCCACATAATCGGTCTTGTGTATGGTGGAAACAGGGCAGTTTCTCGAGCAAAGACCGCAACCGATACATTTATCTTTATCGATAGTATAGGTGAGAAGGTCTTTACATACACCCGCCGGACACTTCTTATCAACCACGTGAGCAATATACTCTTCACGGAAGAACTTGAGTGTTGCAAGTACCGGGTTCGGGGCTGTCTGACCGAGGCCGCAGAGGGAATTCTGCTTGATGTAATAGCAGAGCTGTTCAAGCCGGTCAACGTCCTCAAGCGTTCCCTTGCCCGCGGTTATCTTATCGAGTATTTCGAGAAGACGTTTCGTACCTACGCGGCATGGTGTACACTTACCGCAGGACTCGTCAACCGTAAATTCGAGGAAGAATTTAGCCATATCGACCATACAGTTGTCTTCGTCCATTACTATAAGACCGCCGGAGCCCATCATACAGCCGATGGCGATGAGGTTGTCGTAATCAACTTCGGTATCGATAAGCTTTGCGGGGATACAGCCGCCGGAAGGACCGCCGGTCTGCGCGGCTTTGAACTTTTTACCGTTCGGAATGCCCCCGCCTATCTTATCTATGATGTCGTGAAGGGTCGTACCCATCGGTATCTCAACAAGACCGGTATTCTTTATCTTACCGCCGAGCGCAAATACCTTTGTGCCCTTTGATTTTTCGGTACCCATTGAAGCAAACCAATCGGCGCCGCGAAGGATGATCTGAGGAACGTTTGCGAAGGTTTCAACGTTGTTTTCAATGGTTGGAGAATCGTAAAGACCTTTGACAGCCGGATAGGGCGGACGGGGTCTCGGCTCGCCGCGGTTGCCTTCGATAGAGGTCATAAGCGCGGTTTCCTCGCCGCAGACGAACGCGCCGGCGCCCAAGCGAATGTAAAGCTCAAACTCAAAACCGGAGCCGAATATATCTTTACCGAGAAGTCCGTATTCATGCGCCTGCTCTATTGCCTTCTGCAAATGGTCGACCGCGATAGGATACTCGGCGCGGACGTAAACGTAACCCTTTGTCGCGCCTATTGCGTAACCGGCTATCGTCATCGCCTCGATTATGCAGTGGGGGTCGCCTTCAAGAACCGAACGGTCCATAAACGCGCCCGGGTCGCCCTCGTCGGCGTTACATACGACGTATTTCTGCGGCGCTTTATTCGGAGCGCAAAGTCCCCATTTTACGCCGGTCGGGAAACCGCCGCCGCCACGGCCGCGAAGACCTGATTTTTTAATTTCCTCGATGACCTGTTCGGGAGTCATCTCGGTAAGCACTTTGCCGAGAGCGGCGTAACCGTCCATCGCTATATACTCTTCAATATTCTCCGGGTCGATAAGACCGCAGTTACGGAGAACTACACGCTGTTGCGGTTTGTAAAAAGCGGTGTCTTTAAGCGCGGTTTTCTCGCCCTTCTCGTTTGAAAGCAGGAAATCCTCGACGACCTTGCCGCCCTTTAAGTGTTCCTCAATAACGCGCGCCGCTTTCTCGGCGTCCATTTTAACATAGGTGACCTTGTCCTTACCCGGCTCGAAAATCTCGACAACCGGCTCATACTGGCATATACCGACGCAACCGGTTTTTGAAACCGTAACGTTTTCAAGGTTCTTAGTACCCTCAACCAAAGCGTCAAGAACAGGGGTAGCGCCCGCCGCGATACCGCAGGTAGCCATACCTACGACAACGCGGGTCTCCGCTTTACCGGCGGGAGGAAGCACTGTATCTCTCACCCTATCCTTAATTGCCTGCAACTCAGATAATGATTTCATATATTTCTTCCCCCTTTATCAGTCTTTATACTTTTCAAGTATGGTATCGATATCGTCAACGGTAAGACGGCCGTAAACCTCATCGTTCACCGTCATAACGGGCGCGAGTCCGCACGCGCCGATGCAACGGCAGGCGTTAAGAGAAAATTTGCCGTCGGCGGTGCACTCGTCGGCGCCGATACCGAGCTTTTCGCTGAGCTTCTCGAATATGGGACCCGAGCCTTTAACGTAGCAGGCGGTACCCAAGCATACCGAAATGTTGTACTTTCCCTTAGGCGAAAGTGAGAACTGCGCATAGAAAGTAGCAACGCCGTAAATCTTTTCAAGCGGCACTTCCATACCCTCGGATATCATTTCCTGCACCTCGAAGGGCAGATAACCGTAGATATCCTGCGCTTTTTGCATAACAACCATAAGGTTACTTTTATCGTGTTTAAGCTCGTCAATAACCTTTTTTAGTTGCGCTTCCTGTTCGGCAGTGCCGCGGAATGGAAGCTTACTGATTTTTTTCTTCATTAAACGTTCCTCCCTATAAAATATATAACGATAGCCGGTGTAGGCATAATAATCGTTATATTATTATCAAACAAATGATACCACATATTTTTCATTTTGAAAAGTGTTTTTTTATATTTTTTCGAAATAATAATTTTTGAGGAAAAAAGAGTCGGTTTTTAGTGAAAATTGTATAAAAAACGGCGAGTGTCAAACTCGCCGGATAAACTAATCTTTTCTGTTGCGGGTCAGAAGCACCAGCCGCAAAAGTTGAAGTATTACGGTAAACAGCGCGGCAACGTAGGTCATTGCGGCGGCAAAAAGGACTTTTTTCGCGCCCGAGGTTTCGTCAACGTTTAACATCCCGGAGTCCGAAAGAATGCCTATCGCGCGCCTTGAAGCGTTAAACTCGACCGGCAAGGTAATCAACTGAAAAAGGACAACAAGCGTGAAGAGCGCCACGCCTATTCTCGCAAGTCCGATATTGCCCATTATAAGACCGATTATGACGACCGGCCACGCGAGGTACGAGCCGACATTCGCCATCGGCACGGAATATGAACGAAGTTTAAGCGGCGCGTAACCGACCTGATGCTGTATTGCATGGCCGCACTCATGCGCCGCGACGCCGAGCGCCGCGACCGAGGTTGAGCCGTAAACGCTTTCCGAAAGCCGAAGGACTTTTTCCTTCGGCGAATAATGGTCTGTGAGCTTGCCCCTTGTTCTTTCTATACGTACGTCGTTTATGCCTGAGCGGCGCAGTATCTCGCTTGCGCACTGCTCCGCCGTCATTCCGCGACTGTTCAGATATTTACTGTATTTATTAAATGTAGAGCTGACGTTAAGCGACGCCAAACCGCTGATAATCGCGCCGATTATCACAAGGATATATGTCGGATCCCAAATAAAATACAAAAAACCATCCCCTGTTTGAATAATTACGCTTTAATCTCATATCCGCCTACCGGACGGACAAGAAGCGGCACACAAGCGCCTTTACCGAATACCTTTTCTATCATTTCCCGATATTCGTCAAATCTTTCATTCGGTATGTAGCACTGGACCGTTCCGGCAAAGCCGCCGCCGTGAACGCGGCAGGCGCCCTTTTCGCCCAGGAACTGTTTGGTCAGCGCGATAGCGAGGCAAAGCCCCTGCTCGTTTACCGCCGAATTTGAATAAAGGTTTTGCAGGTACTTATAAGAAGATTCGCCCGATTCGTTTACGTAGAACAAAAACTTCTCGAAATCATGCTCTTTAAGAGCGGCGCGCTGTAATTCGACGCGCTTTTGCTCGTTAAAGAAATGAAACGCGCGAAGTACGGCGCGGTCGCCGAATTTAACGCGGAGCTTACCCATTTCATCGTAGAATCTGCTTTCATCGGCGTCGCGCAGAAAATCCGTGCCGAGAGCTCGGCTTATTGCCTGACACTCCTCGGTTATGGCGGCGTAATCCGCCGTAAGATTCGCATGGTTTCCGCCGGTATCCACAACGCAAAGCGTATATCCGAAATCGCGTACGTCAAGGCTTACCTGCTCTATTACCGGGTTTTGCGGATCGTGAAAATCGGCGTAGGTAAAGCCGCCGACCGAGCTTGCCATCTGGTCGAGCAGACCGCAGGGTTTACCGAAAAACTCGCGCTCGGCATACTGTGAATACTTTGCTATTCTCACCACGCCGACCTTGCCGGAATTAAAAAGTCCGTTAAGTATATTCGAAACGAGGACCTCAAAAGCCGCGGATGAGGAAAGGCCCGAACCTTTAAGCACCTTTGAAGTGGTGTAGGCGTTAAACGCGCCTATCTCGTGTCCGTCATGCTTAAAAGCATACAGAACGCCGCGGATAAGCGAAGCCGCGCGGCCGCGTTCATTATCCTTAGCGGAAAGCGAATCAATATCGATTTTATCTTCGGGATAACCCGCCGATTTTATGCTTACGGTATGTCCTTCGCATTTCGCGGCAACGGCTATTACGTCAAGGTCAACGCTCGCCGCGAGCACACAGCCATGCTGATGGTCGGTATGGTTGCCACCTATCTCTGTCCTGCCGGGAGCGGAGAAAAAGCGCAAATCTTCACTGTCGCCGTAAAGAGCGCAAAACTCATCCA
>JAFZIW010000083.1 GCA_017554125.1 Clostridia bacterium
CTTCTATTGTACCGGCGTTAAAGAACGCCTCCTCGGGATAGTCGTCCGTTTCGCCCTCGACTATCATCTTAAAACCGCGCACGGTTTCTTTAAGCGGCACGTAAACACCCTTTGTTCCCGTAAATTTCTCCGCCACAAACATCGGTTGAGAGAGAAATCTCTGTATTCTGCGGGCGCGCATTACGGTCCTTCTATCGTTGTCGCCGAGTTCATCCATACCGAGTATCGCGATTATATCCTGTAATTCGTTATATTTTTGCAGTATTTCCTGCACCTTACGGGCGACGTGATAATGCTCGTCGCCTAACACCTTTGCGCTCAATATCCGCGAGGTTGAACCGAGGGGGTCGACCGCCGGATATATACCCTGTTCGGCGATTTTACGTGAAAGAACGGTAGTAGCGTCAAGGTGGGTAAAGGTAGTCGCGGGAGCGGGGTCGGTAAGGTCGTCGGCGGGAACGTATACCGCCTGAACCGACGTGACCGAGCCGCGCTTCGTCGAGGTTATTCTCTCTTCAAGCTCGCCCATTTCGGCGGCAAGTGTGGGCTGATATCCGACCGCTGACGGCATTCTGCCTAAAAGGGTCGAAACCTCACTGCCCGCCTGAACGAAGCGGAATATATTGTCTATGAATAAAAGAACGTCCTTTTTCTGCATATCGCGGAAATATTCCGCCATGGTAAGCCCCGTAAGCGCCACGCGCATACGGACGCCGGGCGATTCGTTCATCTGACCGAAAACCAGCGCGGTTTTATCTATTACGCCGCTTTGCTTCATCTCGGTCCAAAGGTCGTTGCCCTCGCGGTTGCGTTCGCCCACGCCGGCGAATACCGAATAGCCGCCGTGCTCCATGGCGACGTTATGAATAAGTTCTTGAATAAGAACGGTTTTTCCCACGCCCGCGCCGCCGAAAAGTCCTATTTTTCCGCCCTTGGCATAGGGCTCAAGCAAATCTATAACCTTTATGCCGGTTTCGAGTATTTCAGCGGACGGCTGCTGCTCGACAAAATGCGGCGGTTTTCTGTGAATGGGGAAAGCGGGAGTTTGTTCGGGAAGCGCCTCGCCGCCGTCTATTACGTCGCCCAACACGTTAAACATACGGCCGAGCGTATTTTCACCGACCGGCACGGTTATACTCTTGCCGGTATCGGTCACTTCCATACCGCGCGCGAGCCCGAAGCTGTCTGAAAGCACAAGACACCTTACCGTTTTGCCGCCGATATGCTCGGCAACTTCAAGCGTTTTCTCGCCGCCTCCCGTCTTAACTTTAAGAGCGGTTTTAATGCGCGGAACAGACGAAGAGGAAAAGTCGCAGTCCACAACGGGACCGGATATTTGAACTATTTTACCGATGTTCATTTAATTCCTCCCTTAATGCCTTTTTACGTCTCTGCGCTTTCGCACCGGCGCTCACCTCTGTTATTTCCCTGGTTATATCCGCCTGGCGCAAACGGTTGTATTCAACGGAAAGGCTTGAAATAATTTCCTGCGCGTTATCGTTTGAAGCGCTCATTGCCGCCATACGCGCGCTCTGCTCACTGCAAAAACTGTCAACGAGCGCACTGTATATAAATCCGGTCAAAAATCCCGGTACAATGTTTTCGAGTACCTTCTTTGGGTCCGGCCAGAACTCGTATTCCCGTTTTTTAGACCTTTTGACAGCAAAGATCTCACGGTCGAACGGAAGCAGACGCATACACTCCGCTGACTGACCCGCGTCGCGCTTTAAGTCGGTATAAATTATATAAATCTCATCCGCTTCGCCGCTTTCGTAAAATTCGAGAAGCGTCGCGCATATTTCCCGCGCCCTTTGCATGGTCGGGTTTTGCGCCGTATAAAGAAAGCTTTGCTCTATCGGGATATTGTGGCGCAAAAAATACTGGCGTCCGTATTCGCCGACAACGAAAAGCTTGGTTTCGGGGTTGATTTCGAGCAGTTTTTCCACTTCCGTTATAACGTTTGCGTTATACGCTCCCGAAAGCCCCTTATCCGCCGTTATCACAAGGCACGCGTCCGGCTTGTCGGCGGGCCCTTTATAGTCCTTCGGATAAAAATATTTACTCTCGACGTCTTCAAAATAGCTGAAAATTCTGCTCATTTCCTGCCTTAGCGCGGAAAAATAAGGTCGCGTACCGTCAAGCCCGGCTTTTGCTTTTCGCATCTTCGTCGAGGATATGAGGTACATCGCGTTGGCTATTTTTTGAGTGTCTTTTACGCTTCTTATACGGTCTCTGATTTCTTTGGTATTAGACATTGCTTTGCCCCGCCGTATATTCTTTCGCGGTTTCGGCGATAAGCGCTATTTGCTCATCGCTCAATTTGCCGCTTGCTTCAAGGTCGCGGCAGACGTCGCCGAGTTTTTCCTTTACGTACTCGAGAACCTCGTATTTAAGGGCGGGAACATCCTCCGGCGCGGCGCTGTCAAAAACGTTTTCCATTGCCGCGATAAGAATTATAACCTGCTCATACTGCGCGAGCGGACGGTACTGCTCCTGCCTTAAAAGATACATAAGGTTTTTACCGTGGCAAAGACGCTTTGC
>JAFZIW010000084.1 GCA_017554125.1 Clostridia bacterium
TAGCCCCGCGGCAGAGGCGGGTATTCGCCGCGGCGATATCATAACCGAGTTTAACGGCAAGGAAATAAGCGATTATAGCCTCTACTACGATTACCTCAAAGAATGCACTCCCGGTCAGAAGGTTAAAATCAAATACTACCGGAGCGGCAGAACACAGGAAACAAGCGTGACGGTTGCGGCTGACAGTTCAAGCCGATAAACAGAATAAATACGCGGGCAGGTTTAACCTGCCCGCATTTTTTTTTTTTGGAGTTTCAATTATCCGAAAAACATTTGAACTACATAAAGGCGACCGCCGGATATCAAAAACGATAATGAAACGCTCGTAAAAGAACTGTTAAGTATGTTGCTCTTATGACTTTCGGAATTCATAAAGTTGTTATGTAATCTCGTATATCCTTCCGTTGTATCGGAATTCATATCGTAATAGCCGAAATACGCGATATTTTCGCCGCAGGTATATCCGTACGAAAGCCCGAGCTCGGTGAGAGCCGTATAGTACGCTTGACCGTTTGGCCTTGTGTGAGAGAAGACCTCCGTTATTTCCTGAACTCTTTTGTCGGTTGCGGGGTGTCTTGCACTGTCAAAAGTGAGCGGGGCAAGGTCTTCTTCCGCGCGTGCCTCATTGATAAGCCTTAACATACCGGCTTCAAGCTCTTCATATTTTGACATCGTGATTACAGGGATAACTTCGGTTTCAAGCGCTTTTCCGCAACGCTTGCAAATAAGCTGTCTCTGACCCGGGCTTTCGGTCGTTGCCTCTTGCGTTGTTACCCATTCGGAAACCGCGTGATTGCATATCGTTTCGGGGAATACCTCAACGTCCCAGCCGGAAAGATACTGAAACAGTCTGGTCAGGTCCTTGTTGTTAACTTTGCCGTCATTGTTAACGTCAAGCACGGCTGTGTTGACGCTGACGTTCCAGTCCGAAAGATACTGGAAAAACCGAGTAAGGTCTTTGTTATTGACCGCGTTGTCACCGTTGATATCGCCGCCCAAAGGATTTGCGGCGGATACAGTAAATAAACAGGTTGTTATAACGGCGCAAACAAGTAACGCGCCTATTCTTTTTATTGAAGACTTCATACAATAAAACTCCCGACAATGAATTTACGCGTTTGTTTTTATTTCAAAAAGCCGTTTATAATCTCCTCTTCGGCTTGACTTTCGGTAAGACCGAGCGTCATCAGCTTTATAAGCTGGTCGCCGGCGATTTTTCCTATTGCCGCCTCGTGGATAAGCGCGGCGTCAATATGATTCGCGCCGAGTGTCGGACTGGCTTTGACGTTTGCCTCGTCCATGATTATCGCGTCGCATTCGGTATGACCGTTGCATATATTGTTTCCGTTTATGTTCGACAGAAAGAACTGACGGGATTTATCCTTCGCCACCGAGCGCGATATAACGTTTGCCGCCGAGTTTACGCCGTTTAAGTCGACCGAAAAATCGGTGTTGGCGGTTTGTGTTCCGTGGGTCATTATTTTTTCATGAATGATAAGTGTGCCGCCGTCGGCTACCGTGGCGCGGGTCTTTCTGTACGTGCTGTCTATGCCCTTTATCTGCGAGGTTTCCATTTCCATATATCCGTTTTCGGAAATATTTACGACGGTGGTCGGGTTCATGTTTTTGCCGCCTGTGCCGTCGCCCTCGCCGTAATGACGCTCAACGTATTTAACCCGTGCGCCTTTGCCGACAAAAAAAGTATGCACGCCGTCATGCCGCGATTCGCTGTCACCGCAGTTGTGAATACCGCAGCCCGCCATAACGGTAACGTCGGCGTTGTCGCCTATATAAAAATCGTTGTATACAAGGTCGTTAAGCCCCGAAGCGTCAATTATGACCGGTATATGCACCGTTTCGCCCTTCGTGCCCGGCTTGATTATAATGTCGATACCCGGCTTGTCAGTTTTGGTGCGGATATCAATGTTCTCTGTGGTCGCCCGCGATTCGAGGGCGCCGTTCGCGCGAATGTTGTAAGCGCCCTGCGGCGTACCGTCCATATCGGCGATTATTTTAAGCAGTTGTCTTTCGGTATCGTTCATACTGACGCCTCCTTAATACTGTCTTTAAGTACCTTGCAGGCGTCGTACGTTGCGTCGAGCAGTCCGGGAAGCACGGTTTCCTTTTCTCCGTAAGCGGTAAGCTCACCCGCGGCGAGCACCGCGACTTTATCGGCAATATTGAGTATTCTTTCCTGGTGTGAAATAATTATTATCGTGCCGCCCAGGCGCTCACGCATACGCTCAAAAACGTTTATCAGATTTGAAAAACTCCAAAGGTCGATGCCCGCCTCCGGCTCGTCGAAAATGGAAACGGCGGTGCCGCGGGCAAGAACGGTGGCTATCTCTATCCTCTTTAATTCGCCGCCCGAAAGGGAGGCGTTTACTTCCCGGTTAATATAATCCCGTGCGCAAAGACCGACCTGTGAAAGATAATCGCAGGCTTCTGATACGGTGATGTCTCTGCCGGCGGCAAGGCGTATAAGGTCGTTTACCGTAATGCCCTTAAACCGTACCGGTTGCTGAAAGGCGAAACTGATACCTTTTTTCGCGCGCTCGGTGACGGACAAATCGGTTATATCCTCGCCATCAAGATATATTTTGCCGCATGTCGGCTTTTCAATACCGGCGATAATCTTCGCAAGGGTCGATTTTCCGCCGCCGTTAGGGCCGGTTATGGCGATAAAACCGTCGTTAAATTTTATTGAAATGTCTTTGAGTATTTCCTTTGCGCCTCGGTCGCTTTCGGCGGAAAAGGAAATGTTTTTAAGTTCGAGCATATATTACTTCCTTCGTTCGGTTTCAATTAATTATATCAGTAAAACAAATTATTTGCAATAATCAGTTTCTTGTGTTATACTCACATCTGTATTTGTTATTTCGAAAACAGGTCGGTGTTATGGTAAAAAACAACTTGAAGGGCAGTTTGATTCTGTCACTCGGCGCGCTCATTTGGGGATTTGCGTTTGTGGCGCAGTCGGCCGCGAGAGCGGTACCGCCTATGACGCTGAATTTTCTGCGGTTTGCAATAAGCGCCGCGGTGCTTGCCGTTGTGCTTAAAATTTCAGGCGTAAAAACGCGCGAGCCGATTTTTCCGCGTGAAAAATCGGGCCTTAAATCCGCGCTTTTTGCCGGCGGAGTCTGCGGCGTCATGCTTGCCGTTTCGGCAAACCTGCAGCAGGCGGGTATAAACTCGTATCCGGGCGACGTATCGGCGGAAGCGAGAGCGGGATTTTTAACCGCGCTTTACGTGATACTCGTACCTATAATATCGTCGGTTTTCGGCAAAAAAATTCACCCGATCGTGTGGCTTTCGGTTATCCTGGCGATTTCGGGCGTTTATATGCTTTGTACGTTTAAGGGTTTCGGCGGTTTTTATATCGGAGACCTTCTTCTCGTTTCATGCGCTCTCGGTTTCAGTATACAGATACTCTGCGTGGAAAAATACTGTGACTCTGTCGGCGGACTGCGTCTTTCGTTTCTGGAGTTTTCATTCTGTTCCGCATTTTCGCTTGTCGCGGCTTTAATATTTGAATGGGGAAAAGCAAATATCGCCGATATTGAATCGGCGATACTAAGCATCCTGTTTTTAGGCGTTATGTCCGGCGGAGTCGGATATACGCTTCAGATAGTCGGGCAGAAATACGCGGAAGCGTCGGTCGCCTCGATAGCCATGAGCCTTGAAAGCGTTTTTGCCGCTCTCGGAGGCTGGCTTATACTGTCACACGCGCTTTGCTGGTACGAAATTATCGGCTGTGTGCTGGTGTTTGCTGCAATAATTTTAGCGCAGTTGCCCGAATTCAAGCGTCAGGCAAGCAGTTGAGAAAGGTATATTAAGGGCGGCATGGTAATAATGCTTATTATGTGACTCATACTGACAATGGTCGCCGCAAGCGAAGTGTCGTTACCGTATTTTGCGGAGAACATCGCCGTCATAGCGGCGATAGGCGAAGAAAACGCAATGGTAAGTGAAACGAGCATAGTGCCTCTTATATTGCAAAGATACATAATAAACAGCGCCGCGGCGGGGAAGATAATCAGCCTCAAGGACGTCGCGAATATCGCGCCCTTGTCTTTAAGACCTTTAAGGATATCACTTTTAGCGAGGTGATATCCTATTACTATCATCGGAAGCGGAGTGTTAAGCCCCGCCAAAAAATCCATCGGTTTTCGGAGAATATCCGGAACGGGAAGTGAAAACACAAATACGACAATACCGAGCACAATAGCGATAATGCTCGGGCTTACCGCAAGGGATTTCGGTTTTATGTGCTTTCGGTCGCCGCTCATAAGGTAAACGCCGAAGCTCCATACGAATATATTAAACACCGCTACGACAGAAGACCCGTAAAACACGCCTTTTGCGCCTAAAATCGCCTGTTGAAGCGGCAAAGCCATAAATCCGCAGTTGCCGAATATCGCGGCAAATCTGAGTACACGCTCGCGCCCTATGTTCTTGTTTCGGATGATAAACAAACTCAGCGCGATAAAAAGGATATGAGCCGCTATCGCCGACGAAAAGCTTATAAGCAGTCCTTTCGCCGCGCTTTTTTCAAACGGGCGTATAAAGGACGTAAATATAACGCAGGGCGTCGCGGCATACAAAACGATGTCTGTAAAGCACTGTGCGCCGACCTCGTTTATCATTTTAATTTTCGCCAGAATAAATCCAAGGGCGATTAGAATAAGCAATACGCCTACTTGAAGAAGAATGTTTGAAAACATCATTTTACCTCTGAAATAAACCGTAAGAACGCCGCCTTGCCGTCGGCGTTCTTTTTGAATACTCCCGCGTCGGCAAGCACTTGTGAGAACACAAGCCCGATTTCTTTTTTGAGAATATCATCGGTGTTTTTGGAGTTAAAGGTGTATTTTTGCTTTAATTCGTCTGCCCAGTCGGCGTGCTTTGAAAGCACCTCGTCCGCTCTTATATCACGGTTTTCGATAAGCGCGGTCCTTAAAAGCGCCATTTCGTCTTTGAGCCTTGCGGGTAAAACCGCAAGCCCCATAACCTCGATAAGACCTATGTTTTCCTTTTTTATATGGTGGAGGTTTGCGTGCGGATGGTAAACGCCCAGCGGGTGTTCCTCGGTCGTTATGTTGTTGCGAAGCACCAAATCAAGCTCGAAGTTTTCGCCGCGCCGCCTTGCTATCGGTGTAATGGTATTGTGAGGTATTCCGTCGGTCTCGGCAAAAATGAATGCTTCCTCATCAGTATATTTGCGCCATGATTTAAGAATTGTATCCGCAAGGTCAACAATTCTTTCTGTATCTTTACCGGAAAGGCGGATTACCGACATCGGCCAGTTTACTATGCCGGCGGAAACGTCGTCAAAACCGGCGAACGAAATCTTCTCTGTAACCTCGGCGCGCTCCATCGGGAAGGTGTAGTGACCGCCCTGAAAATGGTCGTGCGAGAGTATCGAGCCGCCAACGATAGGCAAATCGGCGTTTGAACCGACGAAATAATGCGGAAAAAGCTTTACGAAATCAAAGAGCTTAATAAAGGCGTCGCGGTTTATCGCCATGGGCGTATGCTTTCCGTTAAAGACTATACAGTGCTCGTTGTAGTAAACGTAAGGCGAATATTGGAAAAACCATTCGCTGTCGTTTATCGTTACAGGTATCACGCGGTGGTTTTGCCGCGCTGGGAAATTTATACGTCCCGCGTAACCCTCGCATTCCTTGCAAAGCAGGCATTTCGGATATCCCGACTGCGGTGCGCTTTTAGCCGCCGCTATCGCTTTTGGGTCCTTTTCGGGCTTGGAGAGATTTATGGTTATATCGAGCTCGCCGAATTCGGTCGCGGTTTTCCATTTAAGGTCGCGTTTTATGCGGTCGCGCCGTATGTAATTGCTGTCGCA
>JAFZIW010000012.1 GCA_017554125.1 Clostridia bacterium
AACACGCCGGTTATTGCGATAATCGCGCTCGCGGCGATTTGCGCGGTAGGCGTATGTTTCTCGGTGCTGTCCGTAATAACAACAAAAACCAAAAAGTGAGATTACCGATACGTTAATACAGTAAGGCATTCTCGCAAAAACAACAAAGAGGGCTGCCGCGGTAAGTACGGCGGCCCTTTGACGTAAGCATAGAGCAGAATTCGTCCGCTGAAATCCGGCTCGGATTATCGCTGTGCTGACAAAAAAACACATTATTACGATTTGGGGTTGATACTTTGAACAGGTTTTCAGCAAAAGACTGCTGCCGGTTTTCGGGACGTACCGTAGCGGTCGGCGAAAAGGTTTATTTTAACTGGAGCGGCTCCGGTTTTGAATTTGAATTTGAGGGGACTTTTGCCGCCGCCGAGTTTTTAACCGATGATTTACCGAATGAAAACGAAAGAACTTATATAGGCGTTTACGTCGACGGATGCGCCTATTTGCAGGCGCGATTTCCGATAGATAAAACAAGCGGAATATATACCCTCGCCGAAAATCTGCCCTACGGCAAGCATACGGTAAAGGTTATAAGGGATACCGAGATGTGGTACGGCAAAGTCGCCGTTACCGATATTCTTACCGAAAACCCGCCGGAAGCGCCACGGTATCAACCGAAAATGAAAATTGAGTTTATCGGCGACTCCATAACCTGCGGTTACGGCAGTATTTGCTCAAACGCCTCGCCCGAATTTTTAACGTCGGAAGAAAGCTTTGCCGAAACGTACGCGTCAAAAGCGGCAAAAATGCTCGGCGCGGATATAAGCGTAATTGCGGCGTCGGGAAGCGGTTTTTACCATGATTACGGTTGCAGTACCAAAAACCTTATACCCGAACTGTATCTTTACCGTGATAAGCTGCTCGGAGGCGTGCGGGGCGAAGAGCCGCAAAAGCATGATTTTGAAAACGACCCGTGTGACGTAGTGGTTATAAAACTCGGTCAGAACGACGGTCAGTACTGTCGCGGTGCCGATTTGCCCGAGGGTGAATTTACCCCGGAGACGGATAAGCAAAGACGTTTGGAATTTACAAAAGCCGCAAGCGAATTCTTCGCCGCGATAAAACGCCTGCGCAAAAATGCTCCGGTAATACTGATTTTTGAAAGCGATATGCTTCTTAAAAATGAGGTGAAAAGCGCGGCGAAGAGCGTTTACCCCGATATTGAACTACTTGAAATAATGCCTAAACGTCCGTATGAGGGCGTAGGGGCAAACGGTCATTACAGCGTTTATACGCATACCCGCCTTGCGGGCCTGCTTTGTGAAAGGATAAAACGAATATGTTGAGCATATCCGAAAATAAACGGTACATTCAAAAGGACGGCGTGTTTTTCCCGTATCTTGCCGATACGGCATGGACGTTGCTTCAAAAGCTTTCACGGGAAGAAATTGTCTATTATCTCGACATGAGAAAATCTCAAGGCTTCAATGCCGTTCAGGTATCGTACATATCAGAGCTTGACGGCGTGAATATGCCAAACAGAGAGGGGCAGTTGCCTTTTCATAACGGCAACGTGCTTACTCCGAATAAAAAGTACGCTCAGTTGTTCGACTTTTTGGCAACTGAGTGCAAAAAGCGTGATATAGTAATTACTCTTTTGCCGACGTGGGGCGATAAATTCAATAAAAAGTGGGGAATAGGTCCCGAAATATTCACTCCGGATAACGCCTTTAAGTACGGCTGTTATATCGCCGGTGTAGTGGGCGATTATGAGAATGTTATATTTATGCTCGGCGGCGACAGACCGATAGAAAGCGAAAATCATCGCATTATTATCGATGAGATGGCGTCGGGAATACGTTGCGGCGAGAAGGTAAGACACCTTATTACCTATCATCCGTGCGGCGAAAAATCGTCGGTCGATTATTTGCCGGATACCGAATATATTGATTTTCACAGTATTCAGTCAAGCCACGCTTTCGGCGGCTTTTCCTGCGAAAAAATGATAGCGCGTACGCTGAAATTTGAAAAGAAACCGTGTTTCGACGCCGAATGCGCTTACGAGGATATCCCGCTTGAACTTGATGACGGCTGGGGGTACCGTTTTAATGACGGCGACATAAGGCGTCGCATTTATAAGAATATGTTAAGCGGCGCCTTCGGGCATACCTACGGTCACGCCGAGGTCTGGTGCTTTAATACCGAAACCGGAAACGGTAAATTCGGTTGGAAGCAGGCGCTTACCCGCCCGATGGCAAATCAGATGCGATACGTAAACGAATTGTTGAAGATTCTTGATATTAAGAGGTTTCGCCCGGCAAAGCTTTGTAAGGACGCGTTGTGCGCCTGCAGTGACAGTGGGGATATCGCGGTTTATCTTCAAGACCTCGAGCCGGTGTTTATGAAGCTTAAAACCGAACCCGGCGCCGGAAAAATGATTTATTTTAACCCGAAAACCGGCAAGGCGATTACCGACAGCCGGTTTATAAAAACCAAAACGGTACTTAAAAGCCCGTTTGATAATGATGCGATAATGATTTTTTTGAAAACAACGTAATAAAACGAACCCTGAGCCTGTCGGCTCAGGGTCAATTTTTTTATCCGCGGCAAATCTATTTTGTGGCTTTTCGGTACTGTAACGGCGAAAGCTTAATCATTGATTTGAATACCCGGCAAAAATCGGTACAGGACTGAAAACCCGTTCTGTATGCGATTTCGGTAATACTCAGTTTGGTTTCTTTAAGCAGTCTGCACGCTTCTTTTATGCGCAGAGTTCTAAGGTATTCCGAAAAAGTGATATTAAGCTCCCGCTTGAAAGTCCTGCTTATGTATGAGGGATTAAGAAAAAAGATTTCGGATAAAAGCTCGAGCGTTAAATTGTTTTGCAAATTATCGCGTATATAGTTTGAAATGCGGACCATTTTTTGAGCGGACCGCCTTGCCGATACGCTGGCGTTGCTTTGGCTTTTGGCGGCGCGTGAAACGGTTACAAGTAATTCGCCGAGCAGCGATTTTATCATAACTTCATCGGGCGGGTTACTGTTGTACTCGGTGAGAAGCTTTTTGAATAAATCCGTTATTTCGATTTTTTTAAGCCCCGAAAAAACTATCGGCAGGGTGCTCAGGTCTGAAAGGAGATTCGGCTGTATATCAAGCAGGGGCTTTATATAGCTTTCGGGGAGATTTATGAGATATCTTTTTCTTGTCTTGTCACTTATGCTGTTTGTAGTATGTATGGTGTTGGGCGGTATTACGAGAACGGTGCCCGGGGTTACGCGGTATACTCTGTTATTGATAAAATAACTTATATCGTTTTCAACAAGAAAATATATTTCGTAGGAAAGGTGAAAATGAATTTTGTTCGATGATTTTTTCCAGTAATCACGGTCGTCGTATTCAACGTAGAAAGATTTGTTCCAAAGCTGCGAATTTGACATGCTCCCCCTGAGCCCCTTTCTGTTTATATACAATATTATACCTGTTTTTTCGCATATTTTCAATACCGCGGCGCTCAATTCACTAAAAAATCGGATATTTTGTTTGCCGGAAGTAAAAAAATGTATATTTTGACCGTAAAAAGTATAAAAAATAACTTGTAAATTGATTTCAAAGGTATATAATTAAATAGATAATGAGGCAAATATGCCTTTCTAATTTAATCAAACC
>JAFZIW010000085.1 GCA_017554125.1 Clostridia bacterium
GACGCCGAGACGATAGCGCATATTGATTTGATAGACGAGGACCTGGTGAACAAGGACCGCGAAACCGCGCTTATCCACATCTATATTTCAAGCGATGATAACGCCGCCGAGGCGATAAGTTACCTGAAAGAGCGGCTTACCGCGGAAGGTATTTCCTATGAGGTGGCGAAAACCGCCGTTGACGACGGAGACTGGAACGAAAACTGGAAAAAGTACTTTAAGGCGTTTGAGGTCGGCAAAAAACTTGCCGTTTGCCCGAGTTGGGAGACCTATGAAAACACTGAAAACCGAAAGGTAATAGCGCTCGACCCCGGCGCCGCTTTCGGCACGGGAGCGCACGCGACGACCTACCTTTGCCTTAGTATGCTTGAAGACACCGTGACCGAGAAAACCGAACTGCTCGATATCGGTACGGGAAGCGGTATACTCGCCGTCGCCGCCTGTCTTATGGGCGCGCCCCGCGCGGTGGGGGTCGATATAGACGCGCTTGCCGTGGAAACGGCGCGCGGCAACGCAAAGCGCAACGGCGTAAGTGATAAAACCGAGTTTTTCGTCGGCGACCTTGCGGATAAGGTCAGCGGTAAATATGATATAATCTGCGCTAACATCGTCGCCGACGTGGTGATACGGCTGTTTGAAAACGTCGGTGATTATATGAGCGAAAACGGATTACTTATTGTATCGGGAATAATAAACCTGCGCGCCGCCGACGTCGAAGAATCGGCAAAAGAGCACGGTTTTGAAATAATTAAGGCGCCCGCCCGCGAGGAGTGGCGCGCATATCTGCTCAGGAAAATTAAGGAGTAAATTTATGCTTGAATTTGAACAACTGAAACTGCGGCTCATGTCCCATAAGCAGGAAATAGAGGAGCTGAAAGACGCTATCGGCTACGACCGCCTGCAAAGGGAGATAGAGGAGCTTGAACTGAAATCCGCCGCGCCCGGCTTCTGGGACGACCTTGAAACGTCGCAGGCGGTGCTTCAAAAAACCGGTAAGCTTAAAAACAAGGTTGAAAACTACGACCGCCTGAAATCGAATTTTGAAGATATCGGGGTCCTTATAGACATGGGCGACGAGGAAGGCGACCTTTCGCTTGTAGGCGAGATAACCGAATCGATAGACGCGCTCGAAAACGAGCTTGCCGCGCAAACGCTTTCGACCCTTCTCACCGGCGAATACGACCGCAACAACGCCATACTGACGTTTCATTCCGGCGCCGGCGGCACCGAGGCGATGGACTGGGTATCGATGCTTGTACGAATGTACACACGCTGGTGCGAGCGGCACGGTTTTTCGGTCAGTATGCCCGATTTTTTAGAGGGCGACGAGGCGGGGCTTAAAAGCGCCACGCTGCTTATCGAGGGCGAAAACGCCTACGGCTACTTAAAGAGCGAATCGGGCGTTCACCGCCTTGTGCGCGTGTCGCCGTTTGACGCTTCGGGAAGAAGACATACGTCTTTCGCCGCCGTTGAGGTCATGCCTGAAATCAGCGACGATATTGATATCGAAATACGCGAAGAAGATATTAAAATGGACGTTTTCCGTTCATCCGGCGCCGGCGGTCAGCATATAAACAAGACCTCTTCCGCGGTACGTCTTACGCATATACCCACGGGCATAGTCGTTGCGTGTCAGAACGAGAGAAGTCAGTTCCAGAACCGCGACCAGGCGATGAAAATGCTCAAATCCAAGCTGCTTGAAATCAAGGAGCGCGAGCATCTCGAAAAAATCGAGGATATCAAGGGCGTTCAGATGGAAAACGCCTGGGGCTCACAGATAAGGTCCTACGTATTTATGCCCTATACAATGGTAAAGGACCACCGCACCGAGTTTGAAACCGGAAATATCGGCGCCGTTATGGACGGTGACCTCGACGGCTTTATAAACGCTTATCTTAAATCAGCTTCAAAGGATGAGAAGAAATGAAAAAAACAGTAAAGCTTATTTGCGGCATACTCGCGCTGTCCTTGCTCTTTTCGCTTGCCGCCTGCGGCGAAAGCGGAAAATCCGTGGCGAACGGTACCGCCTCAAAACAGGACGGAAACACACTTTTAGGGAACGTCAAATTCTCCGATTACGTAACGCTCGGAGTTTATAAGGGCGTAGAGGTCGATACCTCGTCCGATGATTTCATGAAAAGCTATAAAAGTATGATAGCAAGCGACGTGACGGAAAACGGTCTTGATTCAAGCGAGGTTTACAGCGAGCTTAAAACCAGTCAGGTTCAGCAGGGCGATATCGCAAACATCGATTATGAGGGCAAAAAGGACGGCGTGGCGTTCTCGGGCGGTACCGCGCAGGCACACGACCTTACGATAGGCTCTCATTCGTTTATCGACGGATTCGAGGACGGTCTTGTCGGCGTGAATATAGGCGATACCGTGGATTTGAACTTAAAATTCCCCGAGTCGTACCATTCGGCGGAGCTTGCCGGTCAGGCGGTCGTTTTCACGGTTAAGGTCAATTACGTTAAGAGACCCGATATGAACAAAATCTACGCCAAACTCGGCTTTAAGAGCGTCGGCGAATACAGCGCCGATTTGAAAACGCGGACGGCGGAGAGCTTCGCCGCGGAAACGGTTGTCAAAAACAGCAAAATATCCGGCGATTTAAGCGGCTTTATAAATAAACTGTTCAACGCCCGGTGCGAGCGTGAAAACAACCGGCTTAAAAGCTTATACGGCATCGGTATCGACGACGCGTTAAAGAAGCTCGGAATGACAAAAGAAAACTATAAGTCTCAAATGAAAAGCAAACTTGAAACGGAAATAAAAGAAAGTTTGATTTATTACGCCATAATCGAAAAAGAAGGACTGAAAATCGAGTACGATTTGCCGGAAAGTGAGAAAACCGGCGTTGCGTTACTTGACGAAATGTCCCGCGCAAAGTATGTCGCCGAAGAAATTATCAGCGAAAACACGGTAATAAAATGATCTTTTCAGTGTATGTATCGCCGCCGGCAAAATGCCGGCGGCGGTCTTTTGTTTTACGCATAAAAAAATAAATTGTAAATTTTTCTAAAATTGGTTGCAATTTTGTAACTTTTTGTGTATTATTGAAAATAGTAATTTATATACTATTGTCCTTAACTGTTATTACGGTGGGAATTAAAATTTAAGGGATGTGTGAAGAATATGTCAAGTCGTTTATTTCAGGGGTTTATTCATCAGATGAAGGATGTAGTCGATAAGCCGTTCGGCGTTATCGATTCCGCGGGTATGATAGTTGCGTGCAACGAGCTCGGCAGAATCGGCGAGTCGCTCGGCGTAAATCCCATAACCACGGCGGAAGCGGTGACCGACGAGGGCTATACCCTCAAACTCATTTCCGCGGCGCAGGGCGAAAGCTACACCGTGTTTGTCGAGGGCGAGGACGTGTCAAGCGCAAAGCTTGCCTCGATAATCGCCATCGCTTTCTCGAATATCAAAAACTATTACGACGAGAAATATGATAAGAGCAGTCTTATCAAAAATATCATTCTCGATAACATACTGCCGGGCGATATTTATCTTAAAGCCCGCGAGCTTTATTTCAACAACGACGTTTTGCGCACCGTGATAATCGTGCGTAATCTCGACCATAACGATTTGTCGGTTTACGACGTGCTTCAAAATCTTTTCCCCGATAAGAACAAAGATTTCATCATCAGCATAAACGAAACCGATATCGCTCTCGTTAAAGAGACCGGTCAGGATATCGGTCCGCGCGATATCGAGAATCTCGCGTCGTCGATAGCCGATACTCTTTCGGGTGAATTCTACGTTCACGCCGTTATCGGTATAGGCACCACCGTTTCAAACATCAAAGACCTTGCGCGCTCCTTTAAGGAGGCGCAGACCGCGCTTGAAGTCGGCAAGGTTTTCGATACCGATAAGACTATCATTTCCTACGATAACCTCGGTATCGCCCGCCTTATCTATCAGCTGCCGACCACCCTTTGCGAAACCTTCCTGCATGAGGTTTTCAGGCGCGGCTCCATTGATAATCTCGATCAGGAGACCCTTTTCACCATTCAGAGATTCTTTGAGAACAATCTGAACGTTTCGGAAACCTCGAGAAAGCTTTTCGTTCACAGAAACACGCTTGTTTACAGACTTGAAAAAATCAAAAAGATAACCGGACTTGATTTAAGGCAGTTTGACCACGCCATAGTTTTCAAGATCGCGCTTATGGTTGACAGATACCTTCGCAGTAATCCCGTAAAATATTGATGAAAGCGTGAAAACCCAATGTCGGATAACATAATGGAAATGTCGCCCGCGGCGGAAAGCGATAAGCCGATTATCGAATTCAAGGGCGTTTCAAAAACCTATCCTTCGGGTACGCATGCGCTCGAAGATATCAATATAAGAATAAACAGAGGCGAATTTGCCTTCGTCGTCGGTTCGTCCGGCGCGGGCAAAAGTACCTTTATGAAGCTTATCATGCGCGAGGAAAAGGCAAACACGGGAACCATCACGGTCAACGGCTTTAACCTTACGAAAATGCCTCGCAGGAAAGTGCCGATGTTAAGGCGTACAATGGGAATAGTTTTCCAGGATTTCCGCCTTATACCCAAAATGAACGTTTTTGATAACGTGGCTTTCGCTATGCACGTTCTCGGTACCAACGCCAGCGGCCGCCAGATAAGAAAAGAGGTTTCGAGCGCGCTCGCCAAGGTCGACCTCGGCGATAAAGCCCGCTCTATGCCTAACGAGCTTTCGGGCGGCGAGCAGCAGCGCGTAGGTCTCGCGCGTGCGCTCGTGAACTCGCCCGACCTTATAATCGCGGACGAGCCTACCGGCAACGTCGACCCGAATATGTCCTATGAAATCGTGTCGCTTCTCACCGAGATAAACAAGCGCGGTACCACCGTGCTTATGGTAACGCATGACCATAGCCTGGTGCGTGATTTCAAACACCGCGTCATTATGCTTGATTCGGGCAGAATAGTCGCGGATAACGCGGGGGGTGACATGGAATGAAAGCCAGAAGTTTCAGGTATCTGACGGGCGAGGGTATAAAAAGCGCCTGGGCTAACAGACTGATGTCGCTCGCCTCGATAGGCGTTCTTGTGGCGTGCATGGTAATAATAGGTCTTTTCCTGCTTATTTCCAAAAACGCTTCCCGCGCTCTCGGCGCGGTCGAGCGTCAGAATGTCGCGCTCGTATACATGAAAGATTACACCTGGGCGTATTTAGGCGGTGAGGTCGAGCCTGCCAAGGAGGGCGGCGACGAGAACGGCATCCTGCCTGAATCCTACGTTATACACAACGAGGAAGAAGCAAAAGAGTTTTGCGAGCAAATAAGCAAACTCGGTAACGTCGAAGAAGTAGTATACATTCCCCGCGAAGAGGGTCTCGAAAGCGTCAAAGAGAATATGAAAGAAAAAGGTATGTACGTTGAAGAGGTCTTAAACGAGGAATACGGCAATCCGCTTTCCGACGCCGCAAAGGTCGTCATGAAGGATATGAGCA
>JAFZIW010000086.1 GCA_017554125.1 Clostridia bacterium
GGTATCGTCTGTTCTCGTCATTATTACCTCAAATCCGGAAAAAACCAGACAGTCGCGGATTTTTGAGGCGATTTCGAGATTGACGTCTTTTTCGAGAGTGCCGTCCGCCGCGCCCGCGCCGCCGTCAAATCCGCCGTGACCAGGGTCGATTATTACCGTTTTGAAAGCTGCCGGCTGCGCGGAAACCGAAACGGTTTTCTTAACCTCTTTCTTCACAAACCCGAGTGAAGCGATAAAACATATTATGAGCAACAGTATCAGTCTTTTTTTATATAATTTCAAAATTTCCAATACAAACGCCCCTTTTGCCGTTTGTATTATGATATGCTATGTTTTTACCTTTAATTACGCAAAAAATGCGCGGAAATCCGCGCATTTTTATTTTGGCAATACCGTACCGAATCAGAGTTTTTCAAGTATTTCGGCGGCGTTCGTATCAGGTTTTACCTTTGGCATAATATCGGCGATATTCCCCTGCTCGTCAATAATAAAGGTAGTTCTGACAACGCCCATACTCACTTTGCCGTAAAGCTTCTTTTCCTGCCAGACGCCGTATTTCTTTATCGCGTCAAGCTCGGTATCGGAAAGAATAATGAACGGTAAACCGTATTTTTCGGCAAACTTTATATGCGAGGCGGCGCTGTCTTTGCTTACGCCTATTACCTCAACGCCCTTTGCCTTGAATTGCGAATAAAGCCCCGCAAAAGCGCACGCCTGGCGCGTACACCCCGGGGTGTTATCCTTCGGATAAAAGTACAGTACGACTTTTTTGCCGAGAAAATCGGATAACGAAACCTCTTTACCGTCTTTATCCGGCAAAGTAAAATCCGGCGCTTTTTGACCTGTTTTAATCATTTCCGTCACCATATTTCGGTTTTCCAAAGACCGTGCAGATTGCAGTAGGCATATACGGCAATCGCCTTTTCATCGCAAAGCGCAAAGGTCGCCCGCGGCGCTTCGCCGGCGTTAAGTTTTCTTCTGTGGCCGCCTTTATCGGTAAGTAAATATATCCACTGAATACTGTGTTCTTCAACCATCGGATGCGCCGCCGAACCCACGTCGACCTTAACCGTATCGCCCTCGACGGTTACAACCGGCAAATGCTTTTCGGTACTCGCCTCGACCGTATTGGCTTCAAGTTTAGTCATTTTCTGACCGCAGCACATGAGCGGTACCCCGGCGTTGTTTATCATTCCGACAATGTTTCCGCAATGCTCACAAATATAGAATCTGTTTTCGTCCATAGGTGTCCCTCCTTTTTATGTTAATATAAGTATAAAGAAATTTTTGCGGGTTGTCAATGCTATACTTCTTTCCGTTTTTAATACCGGCAAAGGGCAAAACAAATAAACAAAGGCGCGGGAGCATATCCCCGCGCCTTCCCTTTTTCATTAACCGTTTGCAAATTTCTTTCGTTGTTTTAAGAAAAACAGCGTGCCTATTACTACCCATACAACAAGCATTATATAGCTTTCTTTTCCGAAATGAACGCCTGAAAGCCCCGGTATCGGAATAAGCTGAAGCACCATAAATATTACCGAGAACATAACGCCTAAAACCGCCATGATTCTGAGATGGGTCTTTCCGTCTCCGAAGCGTTTGACAGTAACTATGGTGGCGGCGCTTGTAAAGAAGTAACCTATGCTTGCGCCTATTGCGCTCATATCGACAAACCAACCGAGCGCTTCTCTGCCGAGAATCGGTCCCGTAAGAGATATTAAAATACAGAATATCATAGCGTTTTTCGGTGTTGAATACTTTTTATCGACTTTACCGAACCACGCGGGCAAATAACCGTCACGGCTCATTGAATAGATAAGACGGCTTGAAGCGAGATAAAAGCCCATAATACCCGAAAGCACCGCGCAGGAAACGCCTACGCCTATAAGCACTTTACCGAATGTTCCGAGCAGTTCCTCGGCGGCTATCAGGAGTACCCAGTCGCCCGCCATAACTCTGTCCGGCCAGTTTTTAAGTGCCGCGGCGGCAACTGTGTTATTTGATACGTAAACAAAGCAGCCGAAAGCGATAGCCACGCAAAGAATAAGCATAACCTTTTTATAAGAGAACTTGAATTCCTCCGCCGCCTGCGGAATGGTATCGAATCCGACAAACGCCCACGGCGCAATGGCGAAGGTCGCAAGTATCGCTGACATTATACCGGACGTACCCCTATGAGCAAAGCTGCCGATATTTGCGGTGGTGGCGCCGGCTTCGACAGCCGCGGTTTTATCAAAGCCCCAAATCGGCTCCATGTTGATTCCTTTTGCCTTGGCGGAAACAATACCGGCAATACAAAGGGTCGCCGCGCATATCGCAAGCAGGCTTGCAAGGACTGTCTGAACAAAACCGGCTTTTTTAACGCCTAAAATATTCAGTATACCGAACAGTATAAGAATCGCGCCCGCGAACAGGGTTTCGCCCAAATAAACGTCAAACCCGGCTATGCTGTAATGCCAACCGAATTTAAGTATATCCGCTTTACCGTCAAGGCCGTCAACGATAAGACCTATGGCTGTTGAATTCATCGGTACGTTTGTAAGATACGCCGCCACTAAGAACCAACCGCACAAAAACGCCGCGCTTTTACCGAAAGAATTTTTGGTAAAGGTAAATTCGCCGCCCGCCTTAGGGTACTTAGGCACCATATACGCGTAAGAAAACGCGATTATCACCATAACAAGCGCGCCGAGTATCATAGCGATAGCGGTTCCCGCAACGCCCGAATTGGGCAAAAACTTTTTGCCCGGGTTGATAAACGAGCCCCAGCCGATTATACAGCCGAAAGCGATCGCCCACACATGGACGGGACTTAACTGCTTTTTCAATTGCGTTTCATTGTTTTCCATAACTTCTCCTCACATTCAAAACTCTCAAATGTTAATCCGGCGTATAAAAGTTCATTTCTATTTGTATAACAAGAAAAACTGAACGATTTTACGACCCGACTTGTGAATAATAACACAGTTTATGTTCAAATGCAAGTGTTATTTTAAGTTTAATGAACAATAATATGTTTTGAAAATTGAAATACAAAAAGGGACTTCCCGAAGGATGTCCTTTTTGTGATTACGTCTTTTTGATAAGCGGATTATTTTTTTGGTATGGCGGCAGGGTACGATTCCTGCTTTACAATCGCCCATGCGCGAATATAAGTTACGCCATCTTTGCAACTCGGCGGATATAAATTCGCGCGCAAACCGCCGAGAGCCGCAGATATTATATGCTTAAAAAAGAAAATTGTCAATACGAATATAC
>JAFZIW010000013.1 GCA_017554125.1 Clostridia bacterium
GCGGAGAATATTTCGCGGCTTGCGAATATGATAGGCAACGGCAACGTTTTGGTTCAGCGCTTCGGCGACCTTATCCGCGGCAGACGTACCAACGAGCACCGTCTTGAACAGAATACCGTAACGCCTACGCTTAAAGCTACGGCGGGCGATATATCGCTCGTTTTACCTCATAGAATACTTACGAATATTATCGAAACGATATACGCGCTCGATAGGGTCGTGCCGGGAACCGCCAATGACGATACGTTGCTTTACGGCTGCGAAAGTAAGTATTATTCAATACGTCCCGTATTCAAGAACGATAAGTTTGAACTTGTCGACGGCGTATATATAATAGGTGACGGAAGCGGCATTTGCAGAGGACTTTCACAGTCCGGCGCCATGGGTATATATGTTGCGGACTGCATATCCGCCGACCGCAAGTGATAGTGGTTTAAGCCCCGATTTTTTATCGGGGCTTTGTATTTTTTATACAATATTTTGAAATAACTTTGAAATAAATTGTCAAGGTATACAAACAGGAAAAAATAAGGCATATTTTGTTGACAAAGGTAGATTATTGTGTTACGATAAGCATGTCAATTTAATAGCTTACCAATATAGTTTTGGATAAACGGCCCAAATGTTTCTACCGTAGCGCCACAGCTGCGACTATTGGTTAAGATAATATATTCACTGTCCCTCGAGGCGGTGAAGGTTGTCGTTTTTGGTAAGCGGGCTTTTTTAAGTCTGCTTTTTTGATTTTTTGTGATTTAGGAGGCGATTTTTTGAAGGCGCTCGAACAGAAAATTCTTGATGAGGGAACTGTTCTTGATGGCGATATTCTGAAAGTCGGCTCTTTTTTGAATCAGCAACTTGACGTGGACTTTCTTCTTCAAATGGGTAAGGAAATAAACCGCATTTATAAAGATGAACAGATAACGAAGATACTCACCATTGAGGCGTCGGGTATAGCTATCGCGGTAGCGGCGGCGTCGGTTATGCATAAGAATGTTATCTTTGCAAAAAAAAGCAAAACCTCAAACGTATCCGGCGAGGTTTACAGCGCGAAAGTTCATTCTTATACCCACGGTACGGATAGTCAGATAACCGTTCCGAAAGATTACATAAACAGTGAAGATAACATCCTTATTATCGATGATTTTCTCGCCAACGGCGAGGCGCTCCGCGGTCTTATAAATATTGTTAAGCAGTCGGGCGCGAGAATCGCGGGTTGTACCTGCGCTATTGAAAAGGGCTTTCAGCACGGTGGCGACGAGCTAAGAAAAGCGGGATACAGAATCGAATCTCTTGCCGTCATTGAAAAAATGAGTCCGTCCGGAATTGAGTTCCGCAAATAAGTTCGGTGTAAATTAAATTTACATATTAAAAAAAGTTTTTGGAGGAAACGAAAATGAAAAAAATCTTATGTGCGATTCTCGCCATTGCGTTGGTTTTAAGCCTTGCGGCGTGCGGCGGCGGGAATAAGAAAGCCGAATTGAAAGGTCTTGGCGACGATATACTTCCTCGCCTCGAAATCAAGTCGGACGTAACCGTTCCTACTGATTTCAAAATCGGTATGATTTGTCTCCACGATGAAAACTCGACCTACGATAAGAACTTCATCGACGGTCTTAAAACCGTTCAGAAGGCAATGGGTCTCAGCGAAGATCAGGTTATCATCGTTACCGGCATCGGTGAAGACAACAGCTGCTATGATACCGCTGTTGACCTTGCCAAGAAGGGCTGCAAAATAGTATTTGCGGATTCTTTCGGCCATGGCGATTTCATGCTCAAAGCCGCTAAAGAGTATCCCGACGTTCAGTTCTGTCACGCTACCGGTACTGCTTCAAAGCAGGCTGGCGTTGCAAACTTCCACAATGCTTTCGCATCCATCTATGAAGGCCGTTATCTTGCCGGTATCGTTGCCGGTATGAAGCTCAATGAAATGATCAAAGACGGCAAAATCAAGGCAGAAGAAGCTATTATCGGTTATGTTGGCGCGTTCACCTATGCTGAAGTTGTTTCGGGTCTGACCTCATTCTTCCTCGGCGCACGTTCCATTTGCCCGACCGCTACCATGAAGGTTCGTTATACCGGTTCCTGGTATGATCCCGATCAGGAGCAGGAAGCCGCAAACGCTCTTATAGAAAAAGATAACTGCGCTCTTATCAGCCAGCACGCCGACTCTCTCGGCGCTCCTACCGCTTGTGAAGTTGCGGGTGTTCCGAACGTTTCTTACAACGGCAGCACCTATGAAGCGGGCAAGACCACATTCCTTGTTTCTTCTGCTATTAACTGGGCTCCTTACTTCCAGTATATAATTGAGTCGGTTGTAAAAGGCGAAGCGTTTGACACCGACTGGTGCGGCGATATTGAAAGCAACTCTGTTGTTCTTTCCGGTCTTAACCTCGACGTTATAGCCGAAGGCACTGAGGATAAGCTTAAAGAAGCTATCGCAGGCTTCAAAGCCGGCACACTTCACGTGTTCGATATCAGCACGTTCTCGTCCGATAAGATCGTTGACGGTCAGTATCTTGCAGACGTTGACGGCGACTACACAGGCGAAACCAACGTAATCCACGACGGTTACTTTGATGAGTCAAACGCGGAAGATTTCCGTTCGGCTCCTTACTTTGATATCAACATTGACGGTATCACCTATCTTAACACCAAGTTCTGATTTTAAGATAATATGTTTAACACAAGGGGAACTCGGTTCCCCTTGTGTGTTTTGATATTAAAACTGCATGGGAGGGTGCTTGTGAACGCGCTCGAGATAAAGAATGTAACAAAGAGATTCGGTAGAATTGTTGCAAATAACAACATAAATCTCACGGTTAATTCCGGCGAGATATTAGCCATACTCGGGGAAAACGGCAGCGGAAAAACTACGCTGATGAATATGATATCGGGCATTTACCATCCGGACGCCGGCGAAATTTTCGTGAACGAAAAGCCTGTTGTAATAAACTCTCCCAAGGATGCCTTTGCCCTCGGTATAGGCATGATACATCAGCATTTTAAGCTTGTTGATGTTTTTACGGCTACCGAGAATATAGTGCTCGGTATAGAAGACAAGAAACGTTTGAATATGAAGGCCGCTTCAAAGGCGGTGCTTGAAATATCCGGTAAATACGGATTTGAAATAGCTCCTCAAAAAAAGATATACCAGATGTCTGTTTCCGAAAAACAGACGGTCGAAATAATCAAGGTGCTTTACCGCGGCGCGGATATCCTTATTCTTGATGAACCTACCGCCGTGCTGACACCCCAGGAAACTCAAAAACTCTTTGCCGTTCTTCGCAATATGAAGGAAGACGGCAAATCGATAATAATTATCACACATAAACTTAATGAAGTAATGTCTATTTCGGATAAAGTGGCGGTTCTTCGGAAAGGCGAGTATATAGGTACCGTAAATACCGCCGAAACGAATGAATCGGAACTTACCGAAATGATGGTCGGCAAGAAAATCAGTCTTAATATAGACAGGACCGATCCGCACGATCAGAAAGAACGGCTCGTGATAAGCGGTCTTGATCTTTACAATAAAAACGGGATCAAGGTGCTGGATGATATCTCTTTTGCCGCATGTTCAGGCGAGATACTCGGTATAGCGGGTATTGCGGGAAGCGGTCAGCGTGAATTGCTTGAATCTATCGCCGGTCTTCGCCATATAAGCGGCGGCGAAATCATATATAATGACCCTAAAACCGAGGAGACGGTAAGTCTTAAAGATATGTCGCCCATGAAAATACGTGAACTCGGCGTCCGGCTTTCGTTTGTGCCGGAAGACCGCCTCGGTATGGGACTTGTGGGCAATATGGATATTATCGATAATATGATGCTCAGAAGTTACCGTAAAGGTAAATCAATATTCTTAAACAGAAAACCGCCGAGAGAACTGGCGGATACGGTAATCAGAGACCTTGAGGTGGTAACGCCCAGCCCGCAGACTCCCGTGCGTAAGCTTTCGGGAGGTAACGTTCAAAAGGTTTTGGTAGGACGTGAAATATCGGCGGCGCCCACCGTGCTTATGGCGGCTTACCCGGTGAGAGGTCTTGATATCAATTCGTCTTATACAATATACAACCTTTTGAATAAGCAGAAAGAAAACGGTGCGGCGGTAATATTCGTCGGTGAGGACCTTGACGTGCTTATTGAACTCTGCGACCGTATACTTGTCGTTAATTCCGGAAAGATTACCGGTATTCTTGACGCCAGAAATACAACCAAAGAAGAAATCGGTTTACTTATGACAAAGACCGGAGGTGCGGATAATGAAGAAGAGTGAAAAGCATAAACACGCGAAACTTATTTATATTTCAAAACGCGCCAATGTTTCTCTTTCGATGCAAATAATAACCCGCGTTATCGCACTGGCTTTGGCACTTGTGGTTTGCGGTATTATAACCAAAGTGCTTTCCGGCGAGAATCCTTTTAAGGCGCTTGCTATCTTCTTTGAGGGCGCGTTTGAGGGCAAGCGTTTGCTTCCCACAATTCACGAGCTTGCTATCCTTCTGTGTGTTTCAATAGCCGTAACTCCGGTGTTTCGAATGAAGTTCTGGAATATAGGCGCCGAGGGTCAGGTGCTTATAGGATGTCTTGCAACCGCTTTTTGTATGCTGAGACTCGGCGGCAAAGTACCCGAATGGGCTTTAATGATAATCATGTCGGCTTTTGCCATACTTGCCGGTATGATTTGGGCGGCGATCCCGGCGATTTTCAAGGCGCAGTGGAAAACCAACGAAACTCTGTTTACTCTTATGATGAACTACGTCGCTATTCAGCTTATTGAGTATTTCCTTAAAATTGCCGATAAGAGCGGCTCAAATACCGTAGGTCCCGAATTGCTCAACCACGGTTGGTTCCCGAAACTGTTCGGAGTACAGTACCTGTTCAATATAATCGTTGTGGCTGTTATAACCGTGTTAATGTATATCTATCTTAATTACAGTAAGCACGGATACGAGATATCAGTGGTTGGCGAAAGCGAGAATACCGCGAGATATATCGGCATAAACGTTAAAAAAGTTATTATCAGAACGGCGCTTCTTTCAGGCGCTATTTGCGGAATAGCGGGTTTGCTGTTGGTCGGCGGTTATTCATATTCCATAGATTCCAATCTTGCCGGTGGCAGAGGCTTTACGGCGATAATGGTTTCATGGCTTGCAAAGTTTAACCCGATTACCATGGTTTTCACGGCGTTACTTCTTGTATTCATAGGCCGCGGCGCCGACCAGTTCACCCAAATCCCGAAATACGGATTAAACGGCGACTTTGCCGATATCATCACGGGAATAGTTCTTTTCTTTATTATCGGTTGTGAATTCTTCATAAATTATCAGATTCATTTCAGCCACCGTAGTAAGGAGGGTAAGCAATGAATGTAGCCACTTTACTTATCATAATCAGGCGCGCGATACTGATGGGCACACCGTTGCTTTTCGGCGCTATCGGTGAAATCATAACCGAAAAAAGCGGTAACCTGAATCTCGGCATACCGGGTATTATGTATATAGGCGCGATATCCGGCGCGGTAGGCGGTTTTGTTTATAAGTCCTCGGTGGTGTATGTAGACCCGTTCCTGGCTGTTTTTATACCAATGATGTGTACTATCTTGGGTTCACTTATAGTATCGCTTATCTACTGCTTCCTCACCATCACGTTAAGGGCGAATCAAAACGTTACCGGTTTGGCGATAACGACTTTCGGTATCGGTTGCGGAAATCTTTTCGGCGGCTCTATAATCAAGATTATCAAGAGCAACGTTCCGTTTTTTGCGGTAGGCGATATTGCGAAAGAATATAACAAGCCGTTTCCGTTTGTTGAATACTTGCCTGAGAAAACACCGGAACTGATAAAGATACTTTTATCATACGGATTTATGGTCTATCTTGCGTTGGCGCTTGCTATAATCACTACGCTGATTATAAAAAAGACGAGAATCGGTCTGAACCTGCGCGCGGTCGGCGAGAATCCGGCTACGGCGGATGCCGCCGGAATAAACGTTTCAATGTATAAATACGTCGCAACCTGCGTCGGCGGAGTTATTGCCGGACTCGGCGGACTGTACTACATTCTCGGAAACAGTAACGGTATTTGGGCAAACGGCGCGTTCGGCGATAAAGGCTGGTTGGCGATAGCCATTGTTATCTTTGCCACATGGAAGCCGGTATACGCCATTTTAGGCTCGTACTTCTTCGGTGCGCTTTGTATACTTTATAATTACCTCGATAATATACCGATTACATTTATCCCGCTTCTTAAAATGTTGCCCTATGTCGCTACGATACTTGTTCTTATTATCGTAAGTCTGCGCAAGAAGCGCGAGAATCAACCCCCAGCGTCACTCGGTCTTTCGTATTTCAGAGAAGAAAGATAAATTCAAGCGCCCGGTTTTTGCCGGGCGCTTAAACATTTATTTTCAGGTAAGGAAGAGACGTTGTTTTCTGAGATTAAAAATATTTTGCAAAGTCCTTTTTTCGGGACACCGATACCGTTAAAATTAAAATGTAAAAAAAATTACAAAAAATACTTGACAAACAAAGAGACGCGTATTATAATAAAGTACGTAAACGAACAAATGTTCGACGGAGGAAAAACAATGAACACATCTCAGATTATTAGTACGGTATTTGAAACGGTATTGGTAGGATTTGCCGTCTGGGCGGTCTTCCATGAGGATTTGTTTATCGCTGTTGAGGAGCGTATAGCCGCCGCGTTTCGTCGCCGCCGTCTTAAAGTTGTAAAAGGTGAGCATTCAAAAAATATGATATATTAACCTCACGAAACAGTGACTGAATTGAAGACTTGAACTGTTTCGGAGAACATTGAATCATAACATTACATTACAAAACATTCTCCTTTCTTTTCTGCCTCCCCGCGGGTGCGTTTCTGCTCCGCGGGGAATAATTGTTTTTATTGATATTTTTTGCTCTTTGTGATAGAATTACAGTAATTGATTTTAAGGGGTAACTATGCGAAACAAGTATATAGGTGACAGGGCGTTTTACCGCCGCGCGCTCGCGCTGGCGGTGCCCATTATGATACAAACCGGAATTACCAATTTCGTGAATATGCTCGATAACCTTATGGTCGGCTCCGTGGGTACGGAGGCAATGACCGGCGTTGCCGTTTCCAATCAGTTGATTTTCATTTTTAATCTCTGTATTTACGGTGCGGTTACGGGAGCGGGAATATTTACGGCACAGTATTTCGGTAAAGGCGACGTTGACGGCGTCCGTTACACGTTCAGATTCAAGGTAATAGTGTGCTTGATAATATCGCTGATATTTGGCGCGGTGATTTTTTCATACGGCGGTTCAATTTTAGGACTGTATCTGAAAGGCGAGGGGAGCGCTGCGTCAGCTTGCGAGAGCGCGAACGTCGCTGTCAGCTATACAAGAATTATGTTTATAGGCATAATTCCTTATGCGCTCGCGCAATGTTACGGCTCGACCCTCAGGGAAACCGGCAGACCGAAAGTGCCGATGTATGCCGGGTTGCTTGCCGTTATACTTAATCTTTTGCTTAACTATGCTCTTATTTTCGGGCATTTCGGTTTTCCGTGCCTCGGCACAAACGGCGCCGCGATAGCCACCGTTATTTCCCGGTTTGCCGAGCTTCTTTACGTCGCTTTAGGGGCGCACAGAGGCAAAAACCGAGGCTTTGCAGTCGGCGCTTTTCGCAGTCTCTTTGTACCGCTTGCACTTGCCAAAAAAATTGCCTGCAAGGGCGCGCCGCTGCTGCTCAACGAGTTTTTATGGAGCGTCGGTATCGCCTTTATAAATCAGTGTTACAGTGTTCGGGGACTTGCCGTTGTGGCGGCGGATAATATAGTCGTTTCGTTTTTTAACGTTTTCTCGGTGGTTTTCTTTGCGGTAGGTATTTCAATAGGAATAATAGAAGGTCAGATTCTCGGGTCGGGCAAAACCGACGAGGCTATGGATACCGCGATAAAAATGCGGACTTTTTCCGTGGCGGTCGCGGCGGTTGTATGCGCGGCGTTTGCCTTGCTTTCCGGTATCATACCGAAAATGTATAATACTACCGACGAGGTACGGACGCTGGCAAAGCATATGATAATAATTACCGCCGTATTTATGCCGGTGGACGCTTACGCCCAGTCTTCTTATTTCACCTTGCGCTCGGGCGGAAAAGTGCTTATAACAATGATTTTCGATTCCTTCTTTGTATGGATAGTCAGCGTGCCGTTTGCCTTTATTATAAGCCGATACACCGCTTTGCCGATACTTCCGTTTTACGCTCTCTCACTCTCGCTTAACATACTTAAATGCGTGCTCGGCTATTTTTACGTTAAAAAAGGTTCTTGGATAAAGAATCTTGTGAGTGACGCGGTATAAAAATGCTTTCTTTCGCCCGTGAGTGTAAAACCGCTTTTTGAATTTCGGTATATTATAGATTTCTATAACTGTCAGCGAGGTGCTTTTTTTGAAGAACGATTTGAATTTTTGTGAAGCGGCAAACGTCAATTCAAGCTTTAATTCTATCATCAAAATATCTGACGGCGACCCTGAAAAAGAAGAAGTAATCTCTTTTTTAAGAAAGAATATGATTTTTGCCGGTTATATTCTTCCGAACATCATAAATTACGGATTTGATACCGATTTTTTCGAATGTTTTTATGCGAAAAACAGTAGCGGGAATATATCTTTCGTGGCAACGAGGTATTACAATTCTTCGCAAGTTTTTTGTGAATCGGATAACCCGCTTATTGCTTCCGATTTTGCGAATACGGTAAAGAAAAAAGGGATAAAAAGAATCAGCGGAAATTCAGAGTTTATGAGACGGTTGAAAGCCTGTTTTAACGGCGGCGTGCTTGAAGAGGGAACGGTTGTGATTCTTGATAACAGCAAGCCCGACGCGCAAACCCTGCCGCCTTGTACGCAGGCGAATACAATAGAGGAATTTCAAAGTATTGCCGCGCTGTTGATGGAGGATAAATCTTTCGCCGCAAACTATTCGGTTGATTTATTGTCAAAACAGTTCTACGAAAGAAGCCGGAGTAAAAACGGGCGAAACTATTATATAAGCGACGGTGACGGGACTGTTTTATGTCATGTCGGCACCTATGCGGAATGTGATGACCTCGCCGTTATCAGCGGGCTGAAAACGCGAAACGGTTATTTCGGTCATGGCTACGCGACAGCGCTGATGTCCTCGATTAAGAAAACGTTAGTGCAAGAAGGGAAAAGTATTATTCTGTATTTTTACAACCCCGAGCATTATAGTTTCTTTGAGCAATTCGGCTTTCTCAGGGTTCGGAAATGTGCGAAAATCGAGCTTTTTTAGCTTCGTAAGTACACCATGACAAAAGCGCTGTAATTTTTGTCAATTTGCTATTGTTTTTTTCGGCTAAAAATGATATAATCGTAAATGCAAAAAACAAAAAGGAGTAATTGTATGATCATTTCAAAAGAAGTACAAGAGATGTGCCCTGTAACCAAGGGCCCGCATCACGGTCCGGCTCCTATTCCCGAAGAGGGAAAATGGATCCAGGCAAAGGAAATCAAGGATATTTCCGCTTATACGCACGGCGTCGGCTGGTGCGCTCCTCAGCAGGGCGCCTGCAAGCTGTCGTTGAACGTTAAAAACGGCATAATCGAGGAAGCGCTCGTCGAGACTATCGGCTGTTCGGGCATGACCCATTCCGCGGCAATGGCGGCGGAAATTCTGCCAGGAAAAACCATTCTCGAAGGGCTTAATACCGACCTTGTTTGCGACGCTATAAATACCGCTATGCGCGAGCTTTTCCTGCAAATAGTTTACGGTCGTTCGCAGTCCGCTTTTTCTGAGGA
>JAFZIW010000087.1 GCA_017554125.1 Clostridia bacterium
AAGGTTTCCAACTGCCATATTGAAACGAGATACAACAACAATAACTTTGGCGGTACCGGAGGTATTGTAGGCAGTATTACGCGACATTTCATGACCAACAGCGATACCATAAGTTACGAAAACGGCGATACCTATCGCTTTAAGCTCAGCGGTTACAACATACTGCTTGATTCAAATACCATAAAGCACTATGATAACACGACCGATAATTCCGTCGCGGCGACCAACCAGAGAATCGGCGAAATCGTCGGCAACAACGAAGGCTCTTCCCCGATAAGATTTATCGGCGTAAGTATTCGGACCGATTCTTACTGCGGCAAACTTTGCGGTAAAAACGGCACCAATGACGAAGCCTTCGGTCTCGGCGGCAGTTCCAATTTCGGAAACGGTCAGATAGTGCTTGCCAACAAGGCGGGCGTCTTTACAAACACCACGTTTTCAGGCGTTGACGATACTTCGGTAAATACCGACGACTATACAAACGTAATTTCCGAATCACCCTACGTTACAGCCAACCCGTCTCTTACCGCGGGTACCGTCAAGCTGACAAGTGACGGCGTAGCGGCGAACACCGCAAGTCTTCCGGTCAAAACCATACTTACCGAGGGCGTTTCCGGTCAGTACGGCTCGATAGGTAAAAAATATTATACCGGTTCGAGCGGGCTTAACAACCTTGCGACTTTCGATAAGTATGACGACCGGTTCGTTATGTTCTCGAGCGAAGTTACGGGATATCTTGATACCGACTTCCCTGTTCTTATTCTCGACACTACCGACCACAGCATATCCCACGAAATGATAAACAGCTATCTGCGCGTACTTACAAATACCGATTACAATTACGGCGTTGACGTAGCGAATAATTACAGCGTACATATATATAATATGTCGTATGCGAACAACACCTTCACGCCGTCGTCTTTAGGCGCCAGCCTTAAACGTTCCGACAGTGAACAGAAGTTCTACATGACGAATAATATATTCGACAGCGGTAAATTACAGTATTCGCTTATCGACCTGCGCTTTGCCAACCCGGCTAACGCGACCGAAACGGCATATCATCTGTACGTTCCGGTATTCGTCAAGAAGGTTCTTTCCTATGAATTTGATATCGCTGTCAGAAGTAACACAAGTTACCTTGAAGGCAACTATACGCCGTACTACGGCGAGGCGCTTATCGAAAACGTCGGTACGCCGGTCACGTTGTTCTTCAAGTACACCTACACGCGCGACGACAGCGAATGGGAAGACGCGGCAAACGGCGGTGAAAAACTCGACCGCAAGTACGCAAAACAGCTCCAGCTCTATAAGGCGAACACAAACGAGATCATCCGCGATTTGCCCGCCGATACGATTCTTGTGCTCGTGGATAAAAACAGGGACGGCAAACCGTATTACGCAAAATTCGGCGACGCTCTCACCGGCAATCTCTTGAACCTAAGTGCATTCCGTTCAGTCATGACAAAATCAGGCAATACCTATACTTTCAGCGGTGAAAGCTTCGAGCCGCTGACGTTAAGCGAAATGCTTGCCAAATCGATGACTGTCAGCGTTTCATCCGACCCGGACGGTACGCTTGTTCCGACGAACACCCCGGCGGAAGCAACCTTTACCTATAACAATCAGGGTTACCGCCTTGCAACCGATGCGGAGCTTGAAGACAGCGGCGTAACTAAGTACACCACATCAATTACCGCGCCGGCAGGCTCCCCGAACTTGACCGAAAGTTACTACATTTCGGCTTTTACTGAGTCAAACGCGGTAAACGACCTTCTTTTCCACTACTACCTTATAACCGCGCCTACGGCGTTCAGCGAAACCGATTACCCCGCGAGAATTTCCAACTCCGGCGCGCATTCGCTGGTCCACCTTGTAATGGGTAAGATTTTCTACCACAGCAACCTTACCGTTACGAGCCATTCCGAAAACGGCACCGCCGTAATGACGGCGGACAACAACGAGCTGACTGTCGAGCTCGGCGCTCAACTCGGCCTTTCGGATGATTTAAGCTCGGATATCAAGTCGTATATTATGACGCTTATCAGCAACCGCGAGGTTTACCACAGTTTCGTAGTTTACCTTAACCGTTGCGAAAGCGAAGCGATTCAGAAAGCGATACTCGGCTCGCCGACCAACAACGTGAGCGCCTACTGCATAGATACAACGCTCAACGGCACACCCGACAACCCGATGTCAGCTTACTCCGAAGCGCTCGGTAACGTCCGTATAAGTCAGAACTTTGCTGAATTTGTTTCAAGCAATTTAAGCAGTACGTTTGCGACCGGCGAACACTTTGAAATACACGCCGAAATAACGCTCGAATACAGCGCGGCGGCGATACCGACGCAGTTCCCCGCGAGAAACGATATCTACCTCACCAACGGCGTAACGGTTTCCGGCTCGTCTCACATCGCGTTTGATTCCATGGCTACCACATACACCAAGAACGTAGTCGACGGCGACGAAACGCCCGCTATGCTCTATTACTCGGAGGGTGAGCCCGAGGTCGCGCGGCTTGACCTTAACCCGTTGGGCGATAAGCTCGGCGACTTCACACCGCTCGGCGTCAACGCCTTAATGCTCGACGGCACCGTAGCCGATATGGATTTGCTCGCAACGCTTGACGTAACGCCGGTTATAGAACGCGTTTCCGATTACGAAGACGCTCTGGTAACGATTGCCGTGGCGCAGAAACAGCCTGACGGCACCTACGGCGACTCTCTTGACATTTCAGATTACTTCACCGTAAACTTCGCGGATAATTCCGCCGTTACCGACCGTGACACCTACTATGAATCGGTCATCTCGCGCAGCTCGTCAGAGCTTATAGACAACGGTGCCGAGATAACGTTGCCGCTTATAACGCTTCACGTTAAGACCGGCAGCTTATTCGAAAGCCTCTTGCATAAATACGCGAATTACCAGGTAACGGTAACTGTGGTACTGAGAAACGACCAGGGAGCCGCGTATACGGTTTCGAGAGCCTCGAACTTCGTAATTTACACCAACGCGAAAATACTTCCGTATTTCCTTGACGCAAGGAATTAAACCGCCAAAAGATAAAAAAGTGCGCCCAAAGCAAAATGCTTTGGGCGCGTTTCTTTTTACGTTCTTATTTGGTTACTACCGAGTATCCGTAAGGAGGCAGATTCAAAACGCCGTTTTGAATTTCCGTTCCGAACGTGCGCGTCTTACCCTCAAATTCCGGCAGTAAGGTAACAGTCGCCGGATTCTCGCCGCGGTTTACCGCTATATACGCCATAGCGTCTTCGCTTATTCGCGTAAACGCGAACAGGTCGCCTGAAGCGAGGCAAAGGTTAAACTCGCCGTCAATAAACGCTTTTCCTTTGCGGCGCACTTTCCCGAGTTCGCGGTAGAAGCCGAGAAGGTCGGCGTTTTCCTCGCCCCACGGATAGGTGCGGCGGCAAAACGGGTCCAGAAAGCCCTCGACACCCGCCTCGTCGCCGTAGAAAAGCGAGGGAACGCCCGGAAGCGTATATTGAAGCACAGCGGCGACTTTAAGCCGCTTAAGCCCGGTTTCAAGTTCCTCGCTTGAAAGGCGGGTTTGCGATTGCCACTCTCTGTCGCCTATATATCCGTCACGCCTGCCGAGCACGGTCAGCGCGCGCGCCGTATCGTGGGTCCCGATATGGTTCATCAAAAGATGCACCGCTTCTTCCGGATAGTTTTCGAGTAGTGTTTCTACCGTTTCGCCGAGCTTTTGGGCGTCCGAATCCCTTACAAAATCAATTATCGCATTGGCGAAAACGTAATTCATCACGCTGTCAAGCTGTCTGCCGCGCAGGAACCGGCGGCGGGCGCCGTAGCTTATTTTATTGCTGGCGTCCTCCCATACCTCGCCGAGCAGGACGGCGTCTTTATTTTCGCTTTTTACCGCGTTTCTCACGCGGTCAAGAAAGCAGTCGGGCAGTTCGTCGGCAACGTCCAGTCGCCAACCCGAAACGCCGGTGCGAAGCCAACGCCTTATAACGCCGTCCTCCCCCGTAATAAAGCGGGAAAACGATTCGTTATCCTCATTGGTTTCAGGCAATGAAGGCACGCCCCACCACGCCGAATAATCATCGGGGAATCGGTTGAATTTATACCATTCGCGGTATGGACTGCCGTAATCGTTATACGCGCCGCCGTCGCCGTATCTGCCGTAACGGTTAAAATAAACGCTGTCGTCGCCGGTATGCGAAAAAACGCCGTCAAGCATTATTCTTATACCCTGCTTTTTTGCCGCTTTGCAAAGCGAGCGCAGGTCTTCTTCACTTCCGAGAAGCGGATCTATCTTCATATAGTCGGCGGTGTTGTAGCGGTGGTTTGAGTGTGCCTCAAAAACCGGATTAAGATATATACAGCTTACGCCTAACTCTTTAAGATAAGGCAGTTTTTCTTCTATGCCTTTAAGATCGCCGCCGTAATAATCGTTACCGAGCCGCCGTTTTTCACCGTTTTGGCGGTATTCCGGCTGCGTTTTCCAATCTCCACAGATATACCGGTCATTCGGTACGTTTTGCTTTTCGGCGGATGACGCAAAAAATCTGTCGGGGAAAATCTGATAGATAATGCCGCCTTTTAACCAGTCGGGCGTTTTGAAAGAGGCGTCGTATACGGTTATCTGCCATTTAGCGCCATCACTTTCAGAGACTATGCCTCTGCCGCCGCGCTCTTTTACCACAAAGAACTGACCGTAATCGCTTGTATACCTGAAATCGTACCAGTAAAGCCCCTCGGGCAGTGTGATTTCCGCGTCGTAAAAGCGGTATCCTTCGAGCCATTCCCGCGGCGTAAGTTCTATTTCGTGTACCACGCCGTCGCCGTCGTTTGACATACGCAAAAAGGCGGAATGAACACAGGCGTCACCGTGAAGCAACGCCCTTATAAGAACTTTCTCATTTTCTTTTACCGCGCCGTAAGGACTGCGGTAAAGCGCCTTTCGGGAATCGTAAGGATAATATTCCATATTATTTTACCGGCTTTATATTCCAGATATTGTTTGCGTAGTCCGCAATAGAGCGGTCGGAAGCAAATTCGCCCGAGTTTGCTATATTTACAAGCGACATTCTGTTCCACAGGTCACGGTCGGCGTAAAGCTCGCTCGCTCGCCTTTGCGCCGCGCAATAATCGGCGAAATCCGCGAGCGCCATATAACGGTCAACGTTTTTAAGCACATTATATATGTTATCAAATCTCATCCCGCCGAATCCCGCGCCAATGAAATCAAGAGCGCTTTTAAGCTCGGCGTTGTTGTTGTAATACTGCGCGGGCGAATAACCCTGTTTTTGTATATGCAGAACCTCCGGCGTACGCATTCCGAAAATGAGTATGTTTTCATCGCCGACCGCCGAGTGTATCTCGACGTTTGCGCCGTCCTCCGTTCCGAGAGTTATCGCGCCGTTCATCATAAATTTCATATTGCTTGTGCCGCTCGCCTCGGTCGAAGCAAGTGAGATTTGCTCGCTTATTTCCGCGGCGGGTATCATAAGCTCGGCGAGGGTCACTCTGTAATCTTCAAGGAACAGCACCTTGATTTTTTCGTTTACGGCGCTGTCCGCGTTTATAACTTCGGAAAGCTTGTAAATCATCTGTATTATTTCTTTTGCAAAAGCGTATCCGGGCGCCGCCTTGGCGCCGAAAATGTAGGTCTTCGGCGTAACGTCGGCGTTCGGGTTGTTTTTAATATACAGATAATCGCTTATTATGTGAAGCGCGTTCATGTGCTGACGTTTATACTCATGAAGCCTTTTGACCTGCATATCCACAATACTGTCGGGGTCAAAGGTCATATTGCAGTTTGCTTTAACGAAATCAGAGAGGCGCGCCTTGTTGCCGCGCTTGATTTCGCCGAGCCGGTCAAGAACGCCTTTATCATCGACGAATTTGTTAAGACCTGAAAGCTGTGACGCGTCGGTTATAAAGTTTTTGCCTATCAGTTCCTCAATTAACGCCGAAAGCTCGGGGTTTGCCTGGCAAAGCCAACGCCTGTGCGCTATTCCGTTTGTAACGTTGGTAAACTTTTCGGGGGTAAGACCGTAATAGTCCTTGAACAATTCATCCTTGATAATACCGCTGTGCAGTTTTGAAACGCCGTTTACGCTATGGCAAGCCGCAACGCAGAGATTCGCCATACGGACAACGCCGTTCGATATTACGGCGGTGCGCTCGGCAAGAGCGAAATCGCCGGTCTGCGCTATTATTTCCCTGCGGTAACGGCGGTCTATTTCCTCTACTATCTGATAAATTCGCGGCAAGCGCTCGCGGAACAAATCGGTCTGCCAGCATTCAAGCGCCTCAGACATTATGGTATGATTCGTATAGGCGAAGGTGCGCGTGACTATATCCCACGCCTTTTCCCAGGAATAACCGCACTCGTCGAGCAACAGCCGCATTAGTTCGGGTATGGCAAGCGTCGGGTGGGTATCGTTTATATGAATAGCGACCTTTTCGGGCAGATTATCAAGCGTACTGTAACGGCGCATATGCCTGGCGAGAATATCCTGAATCGAAGCCGAAACAAGAAAATACTGCTGACGAAGCCGCAGAGATTTACCCTCCATGTGGTTATCGGCGGGATAAAGTATCTTTGAAATCGATTCCGCCATTGCCCGCTGTTCAAGCGCTCGCACGTAATCGCCCTGATTAAACGCCGACATATCGAAATCGCGGCATTCGGCGCTCCAAAGGCGAAGAACGTCAACCGCTTTGCCGTCCTTGCCGGCGACTTTAAGGTCGTACGGTACGGCGTGGACGTTATTGTAATTCTTATGCTCTACGTGGTGGTATCCGTTATCCCACCAGTCGTCGATATAACCGTCGAAATGAACGTCGACCGCCGCGGACGGTCTTTCTTCAAGCCAGACCTCGCCGCCGGGCAGCCAGAAATCGGGCATTTCCATCTGCCAACCGTCAACAAGCTTCTGACGGAAAATGCCGAGCTCGTATTTGATACAGTAACCCATTGCGGAATATCCGCCGTAGGAAAGACTGTCAAGAAAACAGGCGGCAAGTCTGCCGAGACCGCCGTTGCCGAGACCCGCGTCCGGCTCCAACTCGTAAAGGCTTTCGAGGTTTACTTTGTAGGCGGAAAGCGCCTTGCGCATATTCTCGGTTAGTCCGAGATTAAAAAGGTTGTTTTTAAGCGAGCGACCCATTAAAAATTCCATACTGAGGTAGTATACGGTTTTCGCCTCGGTCTTGTTTACGCGCTCTCTGAAATCGGCGCGGCACTCGCGCATTATATCGACAAGCACAAGAACGCAAGCCTTATAAAAAATCTCATCTGACGCCTGCTGAGGCGAGACGCCGAAATTATGAGAAAGCTTGCGCTCTATTTCGTTTTTCAGTTCGTTGACGGTATAGTTTCGCATATAAACATCTCCGTAAATATTATACTGAGTATATCATACTATATTATTCGTACTTTTTCAAGTAGTATTACATAACTTAAAACACCGCCTTTTTCAGCAATATAAACAAAATTTCCCGCAAAAATCATTTTTTGCGGGAAACTGTTTGTATAAACTATACAATTTAAGGCGTCATTTTTAATATAAGGCGTTTTAACGCATGGCGCGCAGACTGTTAAGTACGGCGAGTACAAGCACGCCTACGTCGGCAAAAGTCGCCGCAAACATACCTGTAACGCCAAGCGCCGAAAGCAGGAGTATCAGCAGTTTAACGCCTATGGAAAAATATATGTTCTCTAAAACAATTTTCGAGGTTTTAAGCGATATATCATGCGCCGTAACGCACTTTTCGGGGTTGTCGTCCATAAGGACGATATCCGCCGTTTCTATCGCCGCGTCACTGCCGAGCGCGCCCATGGCGACGCCTACGTCGGCGCGGGCAAGCACCGGCGCGTCGTTTATACCGTCGCCGACAAAAGCAACGCTTTTCCCAGTATTCAAAAACGTTTCAAGCTTGTTGACTTTATCCTCCGGCAACAACTGCGCGTGGTATTCTTCTATTAACAGCTCCTGCGCGACTTTTTGCGCCTGACGCTCGCTGTCGCCGGTAAGCATAACCGTTTTGATACCGCGCGATTTAAGCAGCGATACCGCTTCTTTTGATTCCGGCTTTACGGTATCGGATATAACGATATGACCGTAGTATTCACCGTCCACCGCGACGTGAACTATCGCGCCGGTATGATGACATTCGCGGTAATCGACACCGTTTTCGCGCATAAGCTTATCGCCGCCGACAAGCACGGTTTTCCCGCCGATTTGCGCTATTACGCCAAGCCCGCGAAGCTCGTGTACGTCTTCGATTTTCACGCTGTCGGGCAGTTTGCCGTACGCCGTTTTAAGCGACGCCGAAATAGGATGACTGCTATGATATTCAGCCGCCGCGGCAATACCGAGAAGCGTACGCTCGTCGATTTTTTGCGGATGAATTGCGACCACTGAAAAATTGCCGTTTGTAAGTGTGCCGGTCTTATCGAAAACGACGGTTTTTATCCGCCCCATCGCTTCAAGCGCGTCGCCGCCTTTTATAAGTATACCCCGCTTTGCCGCGGCGCCTATGCCCGCAAAATATGTAAGCGGTACCGAAAGCACCAGCGCGCACGGGCAGGAGACCACCAGGAACACAAGGGCGCGGTATATCCATTTTGAGAAATCATGCGTCACTATTGACGGTACCGCCGCGAGAATAACGGCGCAAGCCACGACCGCCGGAGTATAATACCCGGCAAAGCGGGTGATAAACCTGTCGCGCCTGGCTTTTTTACTGTTTGAGTTTTCCACGAGTTCAAGAATTTTTGACGCGGTGGAATTTGAAAAAATCTCGGTGACTTTTACTCTTATCACGCCGGTAAGGTTGATACATCCGCTGTACACTCTGTCGCCCGCGTCGATATTTTCAGGCTCCGATTCGCCGGTAAGCGACGACATATCAAGCGCCGACTCGCCCGAGATGACAACGCCGTCGAGCGGTACGCGCTCGCCCGGGTCCACCGTTATTATATCGCCTGCGCGTATATCCTTCGCGTCGACCTCAACTATCTGCCCGCCGCTTTCGAGCCGTGCGGTATCGGGTCTTATTTCAGCTAACGCTTTTATTGATTTCCGGCTTCTCTCAGACGCGATATGCTCAAACAGCTCGCCCACGGCGTAAAAAAGCATTACGAAAACCGCTTCGGCATACTGACCGATAACAAACGCCCCTATACTCGCCACGCTCATAAGGAAGTTTTCATCAAAAATCTTTCCCGAAAGAATGCTTTTGACCGATTCCTCTATCACTTCGAAACCTACGGCGATATACGCAAGCGCAAATACCGCGATTTTCAAAAAGGGGGTGAGTATCCCGGCAGCGGACGCGATTATCCCGAAAGCAAGCAAAACCGCCGCGACCACTATTTTAATTATATCGTTTTTATGTTCACGCATTGTTTTCACCCCTCGCTGATATGCTCCATACCCTGATCGATTATCGTTTTAACGTGGTCGTCCGCAAGAGAGTAAAGACTCGTTTTGCCTTCGCGCCTGAAACGCACGAGATGCGCGGCGCGAAGCACGCGAAGCTGGTGAGATACCGCCGAAACGGTCATATCGAGTATCCCCGCGATATCGCATACGCAAACCTCTTTTTCAAAGAGGACGTATAAAATACGTATGCG
>JAFZIW010000088.1 GCA_017554125.1 Clostridia bacterium
GAGTTTACGTTCCTTAACAACGGCGCTGTTCTTTTGGCGTAAAGTTCCCGCCGCCGCGTTTCTCGGATTTTTTGCCGGCTTTTCACCGAGGATTTCCTGACGTTCAATCAGTTCGGTAAACGAACTTTTAGGCATATATACTTCGCCGCGCACTTCGAGTTCTCCGGAAAAATCAATAGATTTCGGTATGGAAGCAATTTGCCTGACGTTTAATGTAACGTCTTCACCGGTAACTCCGTCACCTCTTGTTGAACCGCGTACGAGTTTACCGCCCGAATATTCGAGTGAGACAGAGAGACCGTCAATTTTCGGCTCTACGGAATATACGGTTCTTGTTTTATCAATTCGACTGTCAAATTCACGCAATTCGTCAAAGCTGAATACGTCCTGTAAGCTCTCCATTTTTACGGCGTGATGCACCGGTGAAAAAAGAGTATTGGCGTTACCGCCCACCGTTTGTGTAGGCGAATCGGGTAAAACAAGTTCGGGGAATTGCTTTTCGAGCGCTTTTAATTCCCGCGTTAACGCGTCATACTGATAATCTTCGATTTCGGGAGCGTCCTGATTATAGTATAATTCATTATGCCGTCTGATTTCTTTCGTCAGCTCCGAAATTCTGACTTTTGCTTCCTTGAAGTTCATATTTACCTCCAAAAAACTAATTGGAAAAATTAAAAATATCATCCGCAACGTTACTGTCGGGCGTTTCAATTACATTGGTGAAATTCTCCGGAACGGCGCCGTTTATTACCGTTTGCGCCGCAACAGCTGAAAGGTCAACCGAAAAATCATTGCTTGCGCCAAGTATTAAAACGCCGCAGGACAAATTGGCCTTTATAACGATTTGATGAAAAATACTGTTAATCCCCGCCGACTTGAAGTTGCTTTCAAAGTCAAGAACGGGCACGTGTGAATACCGCATCCGAAAATCGAATGATGGACCGTAACCGCTTAAGTATTCATTTCCGAGCAATGTTCCGAGCGGAATTGAAATTACACCGTATTCGTTATTCTTGAGCTTATCGCCGATACGTCTGGATATTTCCGCACGAAGAATATTGAGTTTTTGATAGTCTATTTCAATACTGCAAACAAAACCTTCGGCGTCTCTTACGATTACAGCGATGTTGCCGTATTTATAGTCGAGAGATTCAATAGCCGATTTAACCGCCGCGTCAAACGCTGATACCATAATCGCTTTAGCCTTGCTTTGAGCATAGGAAACAATTATAGGTCTTGCTCTGAGCAAAAGAAAACAGAACACCAGTATCAGCGCCGTTATAAATATTGCCCAGCGCACAAGAACCGATTTTACCGCGTTGCTTCTCAAAATACCGCCCCCACATACATAGTACGCGCGTAACGGTATGTTGACATAATTATAATAACACAATTAAATAAACTAACAACGTACAACCATCTCTCGGCATATAGTATTTCTGTCGGGAGATGATTATATGTTAAAAATGTTATTAGAAATTATAAGCCGTATTTTCTATTTGGCTTTGCACGTGACGAGCGCGGGCTCATTCCCAGCTCCGCTCAATGCAAAAAAAGAACAAGAGCTGATTAAACTTGCGTCGCTTGGAGACAAAACCGCGAGGAATAAATTGGTAGAGCATAATCTGCGCTTAGTGGCGCACATTGTTAAAAAGTATTATACGTCGGGTTGCGACCAGGATGATTTGATTTCAATAGGCACAATCGGTCTTATAAAAGCGGTGTCTACATTCAACGGTGAAAAAGGCATACGCCTTGCAACCTATGCCGCGAGATGTATTGAAAATGAAATACTCATGTATTTCAGGAATCAGAAGAAATCGGCACAGGACGTTTATATAAGCGACCCTATTGAGACCGATAAGGAAGGAAATACGCTGACGCTTATTGACGTTATTGCAGATGAGAGTGATATAGCCGAGGAAATTGATAAAAAAATGAAAATCAACAAATTGCGTACAATACTGCCCGGGGTGCTTAACGAGCGCGAATATAAAATCATAAGTCTACGTTACGGACTAGGCTTTGAAAGTGAACTCACACAGCGTGAGGTTGCAAAAATAATGGGTATTTCGCGAAGTTACGTATCACGAATAGAAAAAGCCGCGCTCGAAAAATTAAGGTCAAAATTCTAAGATTTGTCAACCTTCTTCATCTTTTTATAAATTATCAGTCCTAACACGCTTACGACCAGCGTAACGGCTATTATAATAATAACCGTTTCGTATCTCTGATTACTCAGCGCATGACCGGTCACTATCGATGATATTAAAGACGGCAACCGGGCAACCGTCGTAATGATCAGCCAGACTGAAAGCTTCATATCAGTAAGTCCGATAAAGTATGTAAGTAAATCTTTCGGAGTACCGGGTATTAAAAAAAAGATAAATGAAACAGTATTGAGCCTTTTTGAGTTTTGTAAAAACTTTAATTCGCGTATCTTTTCTATCGGAAAAAAAACTTCAACAATTTTTACGCCGAATTTACGCACGAAAAGGAAAACTATTGTACCGCCGAGAGCAAAACCTATCAGACAGTCGACAGTACCCCTTATTGGATGAAACGCGTAACCGGCGGCAATCTCAAACGGTTCGCCGGGAATAAACGCGATTATCATTTGAAAAACGATCATGAGTATAAATACAATATCGCTTAAAATACCGTGTTCCTTAACGAAAACTTTGAACTTGTGGGGGTCATTAAGGTATTCAATCAGCGGCTTACCGACAAGCAGTGTAATTAAACCGCAGAACAACAAAATTAAAATAATCGCGATTACGGTAAATATTCTCTTTTGTTTAGTGGAAAAACGCGATTGCTCAATATCTTTCAATGCTATCAGCTCCGAAAACATTATACCGCATTCCGTCGCATAAAAAAAGTATAATTTGTTAAAAGTTGC